>JAIPDI010000016.1 GCA_021737785.1 Deltaproteobacteria bacterium | reverse complement strand
CCACCATATAGCCCTGAACCAAACGACCAGGGGTTTTCGTGTTCCCTCGAAGATGGTTCCCGCTGTGACCGACGTCTGATACCCACAGGTAGAGCATTGATAAAGAAGCCGCCTAACAGGCCAAGCTGTTGTCCCATTGCAACGAGGACACCGAAACCCGTCAGGCCATCGCAGATTAACCAAATATCTACGGCATTCCTCCTCGGAGGAAAAACGCGCTTCAAGTTCCGCCAGGGTACGGGGATAATCTTCCATGCCCTGAAATACTATATGTTGGGGTTACCTGAGTCAAGTGGATACCCCCAAAGGAGAATATCCCCTTGGTTTTGAAGTCTGAGGATCAAAGAACAGACTTTGAATGTCCTCCTGCGATTTTCGATCTTCGTCCGGGCTGAATTTTATGGCCAGGGTTCGAACGATGCCAAGGCACGTCACCACAAACCCAGGGCAACTCCTTTCATTCATGTGGGATTCTGTCGGAACATAGCCAGGAAAGACTGCTGTCGTATTAAGGGCATGTGAGAAAACGATTAGTCTCAGGGGACCCGGCGCCTGCTCTTTAGATTTTCCAACCTCTTCATTTCTTAATTCCACCTTAATCATCCTCTAACTCAACTATCCTACAAGTTCTCTCCATATCCTGATCAACAGGCTGAAAGCTCAAACAACCAGCAACGGAGGTTCGCAATGCCCCAAAGAGAAAGTCTGAAAACACTGATCCCATTGGAAAGACTGAGCGACCGACCTGTGAGGCGCGGCATCATGACCGGCTTCAACGGTTTGTTGGAGCGGGTTCTTTCGGTGGACAAGATCAGAAGCATTTACGATACGATCCCTGAATGCAGCGACCCCTTTCAATTTCTGAAATATACCCTGGATAGGCTTCATATCGATCATGCCCTCGATGAGGAGGGACGTCGGGCGATTCCTTTATCAGGCCCGGCCATTGTGGTCTCAAACCATCCCTTCGGCGGCATCGATGGAATGATCCTCGCGTCAGCGCTTTCCTCTGTTCGAAGGGACATCAAGATATTGGTCAACTACTTTCTTGAAAGCATTGAGGAGTTGAATCCGCTCTTTTTTCCTGTAGACCCCTTTAACCGGAAGGGCTCAGCCTCCAGAAACATGGGGGCCATCAGAAAGGCCATCCACTGGGTGAAGGCAGGGGGCCTCCTGGTGGTCCTGCCGGCCGGTGAGGTCTCCCATTTTTCCTTTAAACGGAGAAAGATCGAAGACCCCGCGTGGAATGTCACTGTCGGGCGACTTGTTCAATTGACGAAGGCCCCGGTGTTGCCTGTGTACTTCAGAGGCAGAAACAGTGCGCTGTTCCAGATAGCAGGCCTCGCCCATCCCCGCCTCCGCACGGCCATGCTACCCCGCGAGACGCTCAAGAAGGGGGGATCGCTGGTAGAATTCAAGATAGGCCGTGCCATCCCATTTAAAAGCCTCAGCCGATTTCAAGATGCAACCAGGCTGACCGAATATTTGAGCTTTCGCACCTATCTCCTGGGCACTGCCGAAGAGAAGGAAAGATCCGAAGCCCATGCAAAAGGGCGACCGATCCGGTTGAGAAAGATGGATCCCATCGCCCGTCCCGTCGATCCCGGGCTGGTGGCGAAGGAGGTGAACGATCTCCCGCCCGATCAGCAACTCCTCACAAGTAGTAACTTTTCCGTATATTATGCGCGCTCCAGCCAGATACCCCTGACCCTTCATGAGATCGGACGACTGCGGGAAGAGACCTTCAGAACGATCGGTGAAGGGACCGGGAATGCCATTGATCTGGACCGGTTCGATAACATCTACATCCACCTGTTCGTATGGAACAACCAACAGGAGGAACTGGTAGGCGCATACCGTCTCGGGCCAACCGCTGAGATCCTCCCACGACATGGAAAGAAGGGATTATACACCTATACACTCTTCAACTATCAGAGTCGATTGCTGGACAAAATCGGACCGGCCCTTGAACTGGGGCGGACATTCGTAAGAAGCGACTATCAGAGGGATTATTCCCCCCTCCTTCTTCTCTGGAAGGGGATTGGTCAATATATCGCACTCCATCCGTCTTATAAGACCCTCTTTGGTGCTGTCAGTATGTCTAACGATTACCGGCACTTTTCGCGCCAGCTACTGGCGGCCTTTCTCAGAGTGACCAACTTCTCATCGGATCTCTCGCGAATGATTAGACCCCGAAGGCCGCTTGGCCGGAACCGGGCGATTTCACTTATCCATGAAAAAGAAGACCTCCACCAAAATGATCTGAATGAGATCTCGTCTTGGATTTCCGACATTGAAGACGATGGAAAGGGGGTGCCGATTCTGCTGAAGCAGTATCTGAAGCTTGGCGGAAAGGTCCTCTGTTTTAATGTGGATGGAAAGTTCGGCGATACGCTGGACGGCTTGATCGTCGTGGATTTGACCCAGACGGACCATAAGGTCCTTAAACGGTACCTTGGGGAGGAAGGCCTTCAGAAATTTTCTGATTATCACGCAAGCACAACCCTTGATCCTCTAGTTATTAAAAGCAGGCCCTTTCCATCTTATGCGGATCCCTTTGAACGAAAATCTCTGAAAAGAGCAGGTCAGGGTCTGCTTTGATAGTAATCGAACGAAATTAAAACCCCGTCTTTTTAAAAGCGATTTCCTCTTAATGCTCTTTAATACTCCCATCATATACTATGAAAGGATTCATATGAAAATTGATCTCCACGTCCACTCCAAATTTTCCACCAGGCCATCGCAGTGGGTTCTCCAGAAGATCGGTTGTCCCGAGAGCTTCACTGATCCGTTGGAACTCCGCCGCATAGCCCTTGAGAAAGGCATGTCCATGGTCACCATAACCGACCATAACACCATCGAGGGGGCCTTAAAGATCGCCCATTCACCGGACACGTTTATCAGCGAGGAGGTGACCACCTATTTCCCCGAGGATGGGTGTAAGGTCCATGTGCTGGCTTTCAACATATCTGAGGGCCAGCACAGCGAAATCCAGAAGGTTAGGTCCAGCATTTTCGATCTTGCGGGGTTTTTGAAGACGGAAGGGATCGTCCATGTCATCGCCCATCCGCTCTACTCCACCAATGACCGCATGAACGCCGACCATTTTGAGCAACTCCTCCTCCTCTTTAAGAACTTTGAGCTGAACGGGGCCCGGGATGAAAGCCAGAACAGAATCCTCAAGGCCATCGTAACCGGGCTTCAGCCCAGGGACATTGAAAGACTTGTGGATAAGCACGGAATCGAACCGGGCTTTTCAGAGCCCTGGCGAAAGAACCTTACCGGGGGCTCCGACGATCACAGCTCTCTCAATATTGCACGCAGATATACGGAAGTCGAGGCCGTCCAAACCCTCGATGAGTTCCTGAAGGGGGTTTGCAGTGGCCAATGCCTCTCTCATGGGAGTGAAGCAACTCCCCTGACCCTTTCGTACATGCTCTACAGCATCGCCTACCAGTTTTACAGAAAAAAGTTCAGTCTGGATCGCTACGTTCATAAAGACATCCTGATGCGCCTTCTGGACGGCTTTCTGAGCAATAATCGTCACAGATCGGGATTCAAGTCCCGGCTCTATTTCTTTATAGGATCGCACAGACACCCTAAGGTTCCCCAGGGGGCCGCAGGCATCAAACACCTCCTGCGTCACGAAACGCAGAAACTCCTCTTGAGCGACCCGGCTCTCTTGAACATCGCCAAACTGGGAAACGGGAAACGGAACCACCTCGATGAAAAATGGTTTGAGTTTGTTCATCGCATCTCCGATGAGATGTTGCTCCATTCTTTGAATCGCTTCATGGATCATCTTTCAGGGGCCAACGTCTTCGATATTTTCAGTTCTCTCGGTTCTGCCGGGGCCTTGTATTCATTGCTGGCGCCCTATTTCCTCTCCTTTTCGCTCTTTGCAAGGGACAGGGAGGTGGCAGAAGAGATCGGCGCCCGGTTCCTCTCAATGAGGGTCCGGCGGCTGAAAGAGAGTCCCTTATTGAATGTCGGCCACTTTACAGATACTTTTTACGAAATCAACGGCGTCGCAACTACGCTGCAACAGCAGGTCCGGCTTGCAAAAAGGACAGGGAAACGCTTGACGATTATGACCTGTGAGGAGGAGAGGCATAGTGATGTGGACTGTGTAGAAAATTTTATACCCATCGGGGTCCACAGCCTTTCCGAATACCCCGAGCAAAAACTGTTTTATCCCCCGTTTCTGGAGATGCTCCGGTTCTGCTATGAAAAACGTTTCACCCATCTTCACACGGCCACACCCGGACCGATCGGACTGGCTGCCCTGGCCATCGCCCATATCCTCAAGCTACCGATCGTCGGCACCTATCACACGTCGCTTCCCCAATATGCCGGCTATCTCACGGACGACAGCGCCATTGAAGAGCTGACGTGGAAATACGTTCTCTGGTATTATAACCAGATGGACCTTGTTTACGTCCCCTCACAGAGCACGGGAGATGAGCTGGCCCATAAGGGGGTGTCGCCTTCCAAAATCCGCCTCTTCCCTCGTGGCGTGGACACAGAGCGGTTTCATCCAGCCAAACGAAATCTCAAATTCATGCAGCAATATACGGCCGCGGATGCCTTCAGTCTACTCTATGTGGGAAGGGTATCCAGAGAAAAGGACCTGCCCCTCCTGGCCGAGGTATTTAAACGAGTCTCTCACCCCATTCCCCGCATTTCCCTCGTAGTGGCGGGGGACGGCCCTTACTTGGAGGAGATGAAAAGAGAACTTCGGGGAACACGCGCCTGTTTTACCGGGTATTTGACCGGAGAGGCATTGTCCAAGCTATACGCCTCATGCGATCTATTCGTCTTCCCCAGCGCAACCGATACCTTCGGCAATGTGGTGCTGGAGGCGCAGGCCTCACAACTCCCCGTCATTGTTACGGACTCAGGAGGGCCTCACGAAAACGTGATACCGGGAAAGACGGGCGTGGTGGTCCCTGCCCACGATGGACCTTCACTGGCCGCAGCCATACGATCTTTGTTCAATGACCCTGAAAGGTTACGTCAGATGGGCAAGGCAGCCCGCCTGTATGCGGAAGGCCGTTCTTTTGAGAACGCATTTGAACAGACCTGGAAGATGTATGAAAAGTGGGATATGGAACCCTCGCCGCGTCAAACTATTTTGGCCAAGGCAGTCTGATGTCACCCTTTTATTCATCGGAAATATATCCCGGCAAGATGAGGCGTCAATTCAGGGATCGGGGATACGTCGCTAAGGAATGGTTGACTCTACAGACCGGCTGGCCTCTCTCTCGAAGCCGCCGGATCTGTCCCTGGCGCTTTTGAAGTTCCTTGTAGAGGGCCGCTTCATAGGCAACACTCCATTGATCGTAGTGTCCTGCGATCTTGTGTGCCGTGCAGATGGCACTCCGGTGGATCTCGTCCATGCGTTCGCGCGCCTCTTCAGTCAGATTGGAGCCGGGTATTGCATTCCTGACAAGCGCCTCGACCTTCTCTTTTCTTGATAACATGTGACCCTCCGAAAAAGCATGCCGATGACATGATCCCATCCGTAACGTAAAGCAGTCTCCTTTGCGAAAAGGGCGTAGCCCATTAGTTTGCACAGGGCAGTTCGTTGCGGCGCGATTAGATTCAATCTCCCAGGGCGACGGTTCTTCTAACACAGGAATCTGTCTCATTTCCAACCGTGACATGCATGGAAGAAAGCCCATCGCCAGTTTCTTTGATGATCTGAACCCAACATTCAGGAAATACGGTCCTAATCAAGGCGATCAACTGCTTATGGTTCTCAGGTTCTCGGGATACTACAACGATTTTTTTCATCGGAACCCCTCCGCCGGCTATCTCACCCCCTGCTTCAATTTAAAAATGCAGGAAGTCTCACCCGGCCTTTCCAATTTTCACCCAAAATTCATAATCAGAACTCCCCATCAGTTATGAAACCAATACAGCAGATTTGTTAAGTCTTCATTTGAAAAACATTATGAATCAGTTAAAATTAAGAATACTTCTCGAACAAAAAACCAGAGAAAAGATGGTTCGGATTTCCGTCCAGATATCGATCCGCATTCAAATCCTAATAATTCTCTAACAAAGCGTCCCTAATATGAAGACGCAGACTCCATACACAGCAATTCTCATTATGAAATCGATGGCGCCACATATCCCGTTCGTAGTGTCGCCGTCAGGGGATTTTTAGGGTCTAACGGCCCCACTACAAACGGATCGCATCAGTGCCAAAGGCAAAATGAGAATTGCTGCTCCATACACCGAATTGAGATAGCCAACGCATCAACAATCCATCATGAAGCACAGGGGGATAAGGGATGACCAATCAACATTCGGAAAAGATCAGGGTCCTTTTTATCTGCGTGCATAACAGCGGCCGGAGCCAGATGGCGGAGGCCTTCTTGAATACCTTGGCCGGAGATCGGTTCCAGGCGGAAAGCGCCGGCTTCGATCCAACCCGCATTTATCCCTTGGTCATCAAGGCGATGCAAGAGATCGGCATGGATCTTTCCAAGAAACAGACCCAAAGCGTCTTTAAACTGTATCAGGAGGGGAAGCTGTTTGATTACGTGATTACCGTCTGCGAGGAATCGGCCGAGGACCAGTGCCCGATGTTTCCAGGGGTTACCCGGAGACTGAACTGGCCCTTTGATAATCCCGAGGCGTTTGAAGGGTCCCATGAAGAAAAGTTGAACCATGTCAAGAGGGTAAGGGATGAGGTCAGGGCCAGGATTGAGTCCTGGGTTCAGCAATCAGATAGGGGGGAGGAATCGGTCGGTTGAAACGGCTCCTGTGGCTCAATTCTGCTTTCCTTGGAACGCAATTCCTGATAAAACAGGGTCAAGAAGTTGGAAAGTACCGTCAGAAGCTCAACATCACACCTGTCTGACCTGAAAGGCGTCAAAAAAACAAGGCGGAATATATATGTGCATTTTGAAAAGCGTGGTATCCACGATCCTCGTGATCTCTTTGTGCCTTGCCCCTTCGGGGTGCTTCAAAAAGGAGCAGCCCAAGATAAGGATCGCCGGATCAACCACCATCCACCCTTTTATGATCCGGGTTTCACAGCTTTATTCAGGGCAGGGGGAGGTTGAGATCCAGGTGGATTCATGCGGGTCTCTGAAGGGTGTGGAAGCCCTCCTTAATGGGGCGTGCGATGTGGCCATGTGTTCGTCCCCCATTCCGGCCGACATGCTGGCGAATGCCGCATCCAAGGGGATGCAGATCAAAGGGTTTTCCTTTGCCTACGACCTGATCGTCCCGATAGGTCATCCGTCCAACCCGATCAACAACCTGTCCCTGGATCAACTGGCGGGCATCTATCAAGGGACGATTGACTCTTGGGCCGCTGTGGGAGGCAACCCTGGCAAGATCGACGTAGTGGCCAGGGCCCCATCGTCAGGCACGCGCGAGGTGTGGAATCAGGTGGTCCTGAAATCGGCCAGAGGGAGAGAGGACTGGGTGATTCGGGATTCCAACAGCGGCGTTCTGGCCTACGTGGCAGAGCACCCGGAGGCCATCGGTTATGTCAGCCTCGCCATCGTGAATCACGAGATCAAGGTCCTCTCAGTCGGCGGCGTTGCGCCCACCATGGGCACTGCAAAAGCCAGGAAATATCCTGTATCCAGGCAGTTATATCTTTATGTAGATGAAAAGACCCTTTCCTATCCTGTAAAATCCCTAATTGTATTTGTCCTCAGCGACAAGGGGCAGCAGATCGTCACAGAAACCGGTTTTATCCCGCAAAATGCGCTGAAATAGCCAGATATGCATATCCCCGCTTATAAGCCTTACATGGTTTTCCATGTTTCTGGCACCCTTGATGGAGATCCACCCCCTGGTTCTCCACTCAGGGCGGCCCTCTACCCCCTTTGAGATGGAAATGCCCATGAAAAGCCAAATTCTAATTTGTTGTCGGGCCTTCGGCTAAGCGAGAGACTATTTTCTTTGTCCGCACATCAATGATCGCAGCCTTGAAATGGGAGGCCAGCGCATGGGCGCTTTGCCGGTCCTTGGGCCTGTCGACGCTGATCTCGTAGGCATTGCCGGGTCCGGCATCAAATTGAAGGGTGACATAGGGGGAGACGATGTTTTCGTGATCGTCGTCATCGATATCCCAGATATCCTTGTATCGCAGCTCCACAATATGGGTCCCGGCAGCGAAAACCAGTTCCTTTTTCCCTTCGTAGAGGATTCGGGTGAATATGTTTTCCACGCTGTCTCCGTCAAACCTGCCGATCTCAATGAAGTTGGGAAAGGTCAGACTCGCGGTCTGATCTCCAGGTTTGCCCACTGTGTAGGTCTTCTTCTGCGTACAGGCCAACAGTGTGAACAGGACGCTAAAAAACAAAGCAAAACCGATATTGATGCGTCTGTATTTCATAATTTCCCCTCATACAAGGCTTCTTTGGGTTATAGTATTCGCCTTCCGGTGTGTCGTGACGCCGTAAGGCATTATGTCAGGTCCCCGTGGCCTCATGGACACACCGCAAACCGAGATGATAATTGAAGCCTTCATCTCGATTTGACTGGCCGCCCGGAAGCAATGTTCGCTCAAACGCACATCAAGAAATCTATTATCTCAATGCGTCGCAGAAAAAACAGCCGTTTCGCAAAAATCAATTTGGCAATTTTCTGTTAAGATATTGTTAAGGCGAGATGAGTTTTCTATTATGTTAGCAGAAATACCGGAATAAGAACAGCCCGGACTCCGGCAGATCTTTAACGTCTCTCCTGCCGGAGACAGCCGGGCTTTCTTTTTTATGCGGGCGCTTACTTGGTGAATTTGATGACCATGAAACCTCTGTTAGGTCTCAGGATGTAGAGATAGACCGTTTCACCGGATTTGATCTTTCCGATTTCCGCTTCATACCCCTTTACATCATCCACTGATTTATGGTTGATCTCCCGGATGATGTCTCCCTCAAGAATGCCGGCCTTTTGCCCCTTGCTGTCCGGTTCCACGCCCACCACCAGAACTCCTCCGGCATCCTTCAGGTTGAACTGACGGGCGGTCTCGGGCGTGATATCGGCGACGACAATTCCGAAGTCATGCGTCTTATCGGGGGTGGCGCCGGCATCCGCACGTTCCGTGTCTTCTCTTTTGGAAAGCGCGACATTAAAGGTCTGGCTGCTCCCCTTGCGCAGAATCAGGATCTCCACCCCCCGGCCCACGGGGGTCTCGGCGATCATCCGGCTCAACTCCCTGCTGCTGTCAACCTTCTGGCCGTTCACCTTTTGGATGATATCCCCTACCTTCAGACCCGCCTTATCGGCCGGATCGCCCGGAAAGACCTGGGTGACCAGGACGCCCTCTCCATCCTTGATGCCGTAATATTCCTTCAGTTCCTGGGAGAGGTCCTGGATCCCTACCCCCAACCAGCCCCGGGTCACCTCGCCCTTGGTTTTGAGCTGGGTGATGATTCCCTTGGCCAGGTTCACGGGGATGGCGAAGCCGATCCCCTGTCCGCCGGCGATGATGGCGGTATTGATGCCCACCACCTTCCCCTCCATATTGATCAGCGGGCCGCCGCTGTTTCCGGGATTAATGGAGGCATCGGTCTGGATGAAATCGTCATATGGTCCCGATCCGATTACCCGTCCCTTGGCGCTGATGATGCCGGATGTTACCGTGTGCTCCAGACCGAAGGGATTGCCGATGGCCAGGACCCACTCCCCTATCTTCAGGGCATCCGAGTCACCCAACTGGATTACGGGGAGATCGTTGTCCGACGTTATCCTGATCAGGGCCAGATCCGTATTGGCATCACGGCCCTTTACCTCGGCGTCAAATTCCCTTCCATCCTTGAGAATCACCTTGATCTTGTCCGCCCCTTGCACCACATGGTTGTTGGTGACGATAAAACCCTCCTTATCGATAATGAACCCGGACCCGAGACTCCTCTGCCTGTATTCCCTTTGCGGAGCCCCGCCGAAAAATTTTTCGAAGAAGTCGTGCAGGGGATCCTGACCCTCGGGCATCGGCCCCCTTTTAAAATGCGGAATCATGGGGTTTCCGCCCTTACCGTTTCTCTCCGCCCGGATGTTTACCACGGCCGGGCTGTTTTTCTCGGCCAGGCTGGTGAAACTCTCCGGCGCAGCCCCTAAGTCCCTGGCCGCGGCCTGGGTCTCCGGCACCGTGTAAATGCCGGAAATAGTAAAAACCCCTGCCGTGAGAATAATAAGCGCCGCTGCCGCCTTTCCCAATAAAAATCGTCTGAACGTGTTTCTTGTTTTCATTCTGTGCCCTCCTTGAGAATCTCTCGTGTGAAATCCATGGACCTCAACAACACGCGCCGCTGAGGTTGAGAGGAACGTAACATGCAACCCTTGCCTCAACCTTTCCATATGATTACAAGTTGGTAATGAGGCTGAATTTACAGGATAATGAATCATGACTGACGGCTCATGAATGCCGCCATGATCCTTCCGCAGCACACCACACGCCTTGCGCCTCCCGATTATTTCCTTGATCCAGGACTGAAAGACAGCTATGTTTTAAATGTTCAAGAGTTATTTATGTGAAAGTGTCTATAAGGAAATGGCGGATGAAAACGTTTTTTAAAGCCCTGGGGTGGGGCCTTTTTGGAGTGGTCTTTGTCGCCCTCTGTACCGGGGCCTATTTTTGGTACATCTGGTCCAGTAACCTTCCGTACATCGGCTCGGTGAAAGAATACCGGCCCCCGATCATTACGGAGATCTTCAGCGATGACGGCGAGGTCATCGGCAGACTGTGGGAAGAAAAACGGACGGTTATCTCCCTGGACCAGGTGCCCGAACACCTGATCCAGGCCTTTGTAGCGGCAGAGGACTCCCGGTTTTTTCAACACGAAGGGGTAGACATCAAGGGCATTTTCAGGGCCTTTGTTAAGAACCTGACCAGCGGCAGGATTACGCAGGGGGGGAGCACCATAACCCAGCAGGTTACCAAGTCCCTCCTCCTCAAGAATGTGGAGCGGACCTACCGAAGAAAGGTCAGGGAGGCTATTTTGTCTCTCCAGGTGGAAAAGGAGTTTTCCAAGTCTCACATCCTGTATCTGTATCTCAACCAGATCTACCTGGGTCAGGGGGCATATGGCGTGGAGGCCGCTGCAAGGACCTATTTCGACAAGCCGGCCAAAGACCTGACCCTCGCTGAATCGGCACTCTTGGCCGGCCTGCCTCAAGCCCCTGCCAGATACTCGCCTGTTGCCCATTTTGAACGTGCCAAGGCCCGGCAGAATTATGTGCTGGAGAGAATGCAGGAGGACGGTCTGATCACCCGAGAAGAATGCGACAGGGCCTTACACACCCCTCTCGACATCCGTTCGGGAGGCGAAAACGTCTTCGAACGGGCCCCCTATTTTACCGAGCACGTCAGACAGTATCTTCTTGAAAAATATGGGAAAGACGCCCTCTACAGAGGGGGGCTGAAGGTGTATACCGCTCTGGACCTGAATATGCAGACCCAGGCCAGGGACGCCCTCAACAAGGGGCTGGCCGAGTTAGACAAGAGGGAAGGATACCGGGGACCGTTGCGGCATCTTTCGGACCAGGAGGCAGCAGACTTCAGACTACAGGCCGCCACGGAATTTCGATCGGCCCCCCCGGAAACAGGGAGTGTGGTCGAGGCGCTCGTGGGTAAGGTGGAGGACGAAAAAGGGACCGTGACCCTCCATATCGGTGAAGAAATGGCGCGGCTGTCCCTGAAAGAGATGAAATGGGCCAGGAAGCCTGACAAGGAGGTCCCTTATTATGAGGCCAGGGCCAGAAAGCCCTCTCAAGTGTTGACTCCCGGGGATGTTGTTCTGGTTCGCCTCTTGAAAAAGATTGGCGGAACCCCAGCCGACCTCAAGGTCAAAAAAGGAGAGCCAGGGCCTGCCGGACAGGAAGATTTTTCCTGGGAGGTTGCATTGGAGCAGGTCCCCCTTGCGCAGGGGGCAATCGTCTGCATGGCGCCTGAGACCGGGGAGGTGAAGACCCTGGTGGGCGGCCGGGACTTCAGCGCCAGCCAGTTCAACCGGGCGGTCCAGGCCCGGCGGCAGCCCGGATCCGCCTTCAAACCCTTGATCTACGCAGCGGCCCTCGATAAGGGGATGACGCCGGCCACCATTATCATGGATGCACCCTATATTTCTAAGCGAAACCCGGAAGGGGAAGCGTGGAAACCCAAAAATTACAAGGAGAAATTCTACGGGCCCACGCTGGTCAGGACCGGCCTTGCCAAATCCCGAAACGTCATTACCGTCAAGATCCTGAATAAAATCGGGATAGACTATGCCATCGACTATGCAAAGAACATGGGGATTGAGTCTGAACTGGCGCCCGATCTCTCCCTGGCCTTGGGATCTTCCGGCCTTTCTCTGCTGGAAATCACCCGGGCATATGCCGTATTTGCCAATGCCGGCATGCTGGTGAGGCCGATCTTTGTCAAGCGGGTAGTGGACCGTAACGGTTTGGTCCTGGAAGAGAATCAGCCTGAAACCCGACAGGTCATCTCCAGGGAGACCTCTTTTGTGATGACCGACCTCTTGAGGGCCGTTATCACCGAAGGGACGGGCTGGAGAATCCGGGCACTCAAGCGACCGGCTGCCGGAAAAACCGGGACCACCAATGATCTCAGAGACGCCTGGTTCCTGGGATATACGCCCGACCTTGTCACCGGCGTCTGGGTCGGTTATGACGATTCACGGGAGATGGGCGACGGTGAGACCGGTTCGAGGGCGGCAAGCCCCATATGGCTCGATTTCATGTCCGCCGTCCTTGAGGGAAAACCGGTCAGGGATTTTGAGGTCCCCGATGGGGTTGTTTTTGCCAAGATCGACACAGAGACGGGCCTGTTGGCCGGACGGCATTCCCGGAAGACCGTATTTCAATCCTTTGTCGAAGGGACGCAGCCGGAGGCCTATTCTCCAAAACCCGCGTCTGCCAGTCTGGGATCATTTTCACAATTTGACATGGACCTGGAGGCGAGAAATTAGTGACCGGGATTCAGGGATTGAGGGGATTGGGATAAATGGGTGGGGGACTGGCTGGGAAAAGGTGAGATGATGTCTATTCAGTCTAAAGACCTCTGATTCCTGTTTCAGGCGTGACCTTCCGGATGAGCGCGCCGATTGCGGCCATGTAGTCGGAAAGCCCCCGCATAAGGATATCATTATGATTCGCGCCGGCAATCTTGAGCAGGGTCTTGTCCTGCGCAGGGGAGGCGTCGAAGAGGGCCTGCCCGTCTGAAAAGGGAATGATGTGGTCCAGCTCTGCATGGATAATCAGGGTGGGTTTGTCAACCCTCCGGATCTTCTCTATATTCCCGAGACCGGCCTCTTCTTCAAAACCGATGGCCCTCAGGTCAACGCCCAGGAGCTGGAGAAGGGGCCCGGAAAAGGCGAACCCGCTCTCGACAATGAGGCCGTCGATCCGGTCTCTGTAATGGGAGGCAAGCTCAAGGGCGGATGCGCTGCCCAGGGACCTGCCCATTATAATGAACGGCCCGTGACAGCCTTTTTCCCGAAGCCAATTCTTTGCGAAATCAAAGATGATATGGCAGTCCCTCATCATGGCGGTAATGGTGGGCCGGCCGGTTGAGCGACCATATCCCCGATAATCGACCGGCAGGAAATTGACCCCGATCCGGTTGTAAACCGGGCCCATGTCGTTATAATCTGCCACGATTTCACCGTTTCCATGGAAAAAGAGGATAGTGGGCGCCCCCTTCTCACCCATATGGAACCGAGCGCCCACCGAAACATCCCCTTCAACCGGGATCACCAGGTCCTCTCCGCGGCGTCGGGTCCGGGAATCATCCCCTTCAGGCCGGGGATGAAACAGAAACATGAGGATCTCAGGCCGGTCCAGGACCGAGTAATCGATCGTCGAAATATCTATCATGGTGGGTGCCTCCAGCTTCATTATCCTTGCGGGTATTCTTGAATCTGATCCATAGCCTTGACACCCTCCTCCCTTTTTGTCAAGAATATAACAGAGGTGTGAGGCGCAAGGAGCAGGAAGTATGGAGTAAGCCGTAAGGCATGAAGCATCGAGTTTCTCTCCGCTCTACCCAACCCCATTACGGGGAATTTACGACTGCGGAGGAGGCAATAGTCAAATCAGAATACAGGTGAGGTTCATCCATTGACAAAATCGAAAAACAAGGCCCCATCAGATGCGGGCACGACGGGGAATAAAAGCATCCAGGCTTATGCCGGTTCCATCTTAAAGGATCTTCATACCCTTCCGGATAAAGTGGTCATTAACAGTATCCTGGAACACCCGGCCCCCCGGCAATTGATTCACCGCCTGCCGAGCGAGGATTTCTTCTGGCTGATAAAGAAGATGGGCGAAGAGGGGGCCCTCCAGTTATTGCGGCTGGCCTCCATTGAGCAGTGGCAGTACCTCCTGGATCTGGAATTATGGGACAGAGATCGTCTCGACATGGAAGAGACCTCTGAATGGCTCCGTCGCCTTCAGTTGGCCGATCCCGAGAGGTTAACCGGATGGCTCTTTACGGATGGCCAGTCCCTTGCCTATTACTATCTCTTCCGAAACATCCAGGTGGCGATCAGGGACGAAGATGAGGACAATGACTTCGAAGAGGGATTCGTCACCCTGGATGGGCTTTTTTACATAAGGGTAGCTGACCCGGACCGGATGGAAACCATCCAGGCCATGCTCCGGACCATGGCGGATGCGGATTTACTCAAGTACCAGGCTTTCCTTTCGGGACTGGCAGGGATCCTCCCCGCGGAACTGGAGGAGGATATGTACCGGATGAAAAATATCCGCCTGGCCGAACATGGGTTTCTTCCTCAAGAAGAGGCCATGGCCGTATACGCCCCGTTGCAGCCGGATGACTTGACGTCGGATACGCAGATAGCGCAAAGGGTCGGCCATGTGGATGAAGATGTCCTTGATATGGCGCCCTATTTGCCTTTGTTCTTTGTGGAGGGCCGGAGCCTCCTGACAAAAACCCTGTCCGGGATTACGGATGCCCGCTTTATCGACCGGGTCCGGCTGGAATTTGCCGGGCTCTGCAATCAGGTTCTCTCTGCAGACGGACTCCCGATCCATGACATGGATGTTCTCAAAAAGACCTGCAGGAAGTCTGCAGGATATATGAATGTCATTCTCGAAAGGATGTGTGGTGAGGACCTCGGGGCCGCAGAGGCCCTCCTGAGACACAACGCCTTGATGTCTCTTTTCAGGGCCGGGTTCGGGTTGGCTCAGGGAATGAAGTGGGAGGCGGAGCGCTGGCTCAAGAAAAGCTGGTTCAGACAAAAGGGGTTGGGCTTTGATTTCTGGGGAGAAGCGTGGGGCTACCCCCTCTCAGGTCTGGTGGCGAAGCGGCCCTTGTATTATGACATACAACAAAGGGATGGCGAGTACAGGGACTTTGAACACGATGCCGAATTGGCAGAGGTCGGCACCCTCCTTCACCGGGTGATGGCGATCGACGCATTGCTGGCGGACTTGACCACCCGATATTCCTTCAGTCAGGAGGCCGGCGGTCCCCCTGAGTTGATATTCCACTCCCTTCTCTTTACCCTATGGGCCAGGTGGATTCTCGACCTGACCCCCTCTTTTGAAGGCATCTCCCTGGATGAGGCGAAACAGTTCTTCCGGTTTCTCCGGTCAGGAGATGACCACGCCCCCTACCGGATGGCCGCTTTTGAAGACGTATTCGTAAATGACTTCATGGCCGTCGCCTCGGGATGGGATTCCGAGGCCGCTGCCATCCTCAAAGAGACGCTCCCAGTAATCTGGGAGGGGTTCTGCCGGGAATATGAACGGATGCAGGCGAATGCCCTGGATCGGCGGTTCAGCACCTACATCATCATCAGCCCCGATCCAGCACCTCCTGCTCGCTGAAACAGCCGGTGCAGGTCTTTCCCCACATGGAAAAGGTATGTTCCGATTCATAGGGTTTGATGTGAAGGTAACCGTCCCTGACGAATTTTTTCAGGGCAGAGACAGGGAGCGAGACTTTCCCCACAGGAACCTTTTCGCCATCGCCTTTTCCTGAAATCAGCTCTTCGATGTTCATACGCAAACCTCCCCGAAAAGTAAGTGTATATAAATAAGGTGCCTAACGCGGATAACCGCAACCAAAACGCCTGTGTGCTGTCCCGTCATTCCGGCATGCCCTTAGCCCGAATCCAGTCCGCCGTATTTCTGGATTCCGGCTGCAATCTTGCCGGAATGACGGAAGGGTAAGCGTGCAGTGCAAGGATGGCCATATTTTCTTGTTTTTCATGACAGAAGACCAGGTACTAACGCGGGCTGCGCCCGCAACCCAATGGGTCGCCAGGTTTGGGGTTCAGAGGTTCAGAGTTTTTTCAGCCACTTCAGACCTTAGCTCACTTTAGGCACTGCCCTTATGTCCTGACCTCCTGCAACATGAATACGGTGTATGAAATGGCAAAACAGATAACCGTGATGGCAATCAATGCAATAATATGGGGAAAGACAACCAGGAGACTCTGCCCTAAAGCCAGGGGATTCTGAAAACGGGCAGAGAGGAGTTCCTCCATCGGGCCCATGAGTATGATGGATCGGGTCGTTTTTCGCATAGGGTCGATAATGGTGGCCGTGGCATTGGAGTAGAGGATCATTGGAGAAAAGAGGGACACCGCTTCCTGGATATGGGCATGTTTCAGCACCGCCTCAGGCGACGACTCGTTCTGGCGATCGATCGGCGCAACCGTATTGGCAACGACCTCAGCCCCCAGGGATATGAAAAAAGAGAGGAAAATCCAGAGGGCAACAGAGGCCAGGGCCGAGGTGGCGATGCTCTTGAAGAGGATGGAGAAAAGGATGGAAAGGCCGAGCCAGAATGCAATGTAGAAGATGCTGATGAGGAGGTATATAATGAGCCGCCATATTTCTTCAATCCCGGGGACTACCCCGACCAGGGCCAGGCCGAATCCGGATATAACCAAGAGAATGGCCGTGAACATAATGGCGATGGTGGCCACGCCGGCCAGGAATTTACCGTTGATCACGGCATCGCGGTAGACAGGTTGGGATATAACCTTTATCAGGGTCCCCTGTGCCCTTTCCCGGTTAATGGCATCGAAGCCCGACACCAGGCCGATGAGAGGGCCGAAAAATGCCACGAACTGGACCATGGAAAACATGACGCCGGGGGTGCTGAAGAGCATCAGAAACGGAAATTGCGTGGTAGCCAGGGCCTCCAGATTTTCTCTCATGTGAACGGCCGCCATGTAGCTGGTGATGAAGCTCACCATGGCGATGAGCCCAAAGAGGATCACAAACCGGTAACTGCTCAGCTGATCCTGAAGCTCTTTCCTGAACACCGCATACAGACCCTGCATATCATACCTCCTGGAAGTACTTCAGATAGACCTCTTCCAAGGAATACTCCCTTTCACCGACCCCGAACGACTCCTTTGCCAGGGCGTCAATCGACCCCTCGGCGATCAGGCTGCCGGAGATCATGATCCCGACGCGATGGGATATCCGTTGTACCTGGCTGAGGTTGTGTGATGAAAGGAGCACGGTGATGTTTCTGGTCTGGTTTAATGACTGGATCAGGCCGACCATCTGAATGGCCCCTTCCGGATCCAAACCCAGGGTCGGCTCGTCAAGGAAGAGGACCGTCGGATCCTTCATAAGGACCTCTGCAATGCCCAGCCGCTGCTTCATTCCCCGGGAAAATGCCCCGGTCTTTTTGCGTGCATTTCCCTTGAGACCCACCAACTCCAACAGATCGTCGATCTTCTCACTTGCCTCCCTGCTTCCGATGCCGTTCAGGGCAGCCACATATTCAAGACTCTGCACCGCATCCATATCCCCGTAAAAACCGACATTCTCCGGGAGATATCCCACATGGCGCTTGACCTCCCTGGCCATCCTGAAGGGGCTGAGGCCGCATACCGTTGCAGAACCGCCCGAGGGGCGGGTCAGGCCCAGGAGCATCAGGAGGGTGGTGGTCTTACCTGCGCCGTTAGGCCCCAGGAATCCAAAGATCTCCCCATCCCTGATCCTGAGAGAGAGACGGTCCACGGCTGTCTGACGTCCGTATCGCTTGGTGAGGTCGATGGTCTCGATAATCATTTTACAGTCCAAACTAAACCACGGAGGTTTGGGAAGGCGACGTGGCGCCTTCCGTCCCTTCCCGATTTAGCGCCTTCCCAGACGGGTGAACAGAAATACAAGTCCGGCCATAACAAAGACAATGAGCCCGACGCCGATCCATCCCCATGCGGCGGAGGCAGTCACGCTCACCCGCATCTCGATGGTCTTGTCCGCCTTCGGTGGGCTCCCCGACTCCACACGGAGTCCGACCGAATAATCGCCCACCAGGGCCTGTCCCGCCGGGGTGATGGAGACCTCCACCTGCTTGAGTTCCTGAGGTGCCAGGGTGTCGATGGACTCGGGCGCAAAGGCCACCTTCCAGTTTTCGGGTTGAAAAGAGATAAACCTGACATTATTCAAGGGAGCGGATCCGGTATTCTTGACATAAAATGAGACCAGGGAAGTCTCTCCCCTGACAGCAGGGAGGGAGAGCAGCCCGTTGGCCGTGCCCGCATCCATTTTGAAGGTGCCAGTCAATATGACGGTGAGCGCCACCTGGCCCTCGGCCTCAGGGGAACTGATCTTGAGCAACACAGGGTATTCCCCCGGTTCTGACCAGGGGTTGGGGGTTGCTTCCACCGCCATGGTCTGGCTTTGACCCGCTTTCAATCTCAGGCTGGAGATAAATTTATCTTCGTAGGCCGGCTTGAAGTTGACCGTCCAGTTTTCAGGGGCCTGAGCGGCCAGATTAAAAATGCCCTCCTTGTCTGATTTGTTTTCCACCTCAACGGAAAACTCAAACTTGGCATCCGTCGGTCCGGTCAACACCGGATACGACGTGACGATATTCACCCCTTCAGGCCGCTTCTCTTCTTTTTTCTCCTGAACCGTGATCACCACCCGGCCCGTAGACGACAATTGGCGGTCCTCGGTCTGTCCCTGGACTTCCAATGCATAATCGCCCGGAGCCGCATCCTTGTCCGGCTGGACCCGGAGCGTCAGATTCTTCTCGGTATCGCTCTTGACATGAACCCCTGTGACACCGAACTCATAGGTCTTGATCCAGGCCTTCCACCCCTCCGGGATCGCGCTCAGGTGGAGATCGATATTTTCATCCTTCTGTCCCCCGTTGGACACCATAAGATTGATGCTCACGTCGTCCCCGCCGGGAACCACCACCCCTGTGAACTCGGGAGATACGGAGACGGCCCGTGGGGGAAGGTCTTTTTTTGCGGTCTCTCCAAATGTCGAGGTGGGGAGGGGGGACAACACAAATAGGGCAGCCACGAAACATCCCATGATAAGGGGCGAATGGTTGCGTTTCACTCTCATCACATCAATCCTCCTTCAAATCGCTTTTTGTCTGGGCGTGTTTTTCCAGGGTGCCGAGATCATACCCGGCCTTCTTGTAGTCATCAAGGGCCCTTATTTTCAAATCGTGGTTCCCGACCTTTTCCGAATGGGTATCTGCCAATTCGGCGGCATGGCTCCACATCCCGGCTTTTTCGTATTCAGAGATGCTCTTGTTTACCCGGCCATGCTCGTCAGACGTCTCGACGATCGCCGCACGACACCACGATATGACTTTCTTGACCCTTCGTCCGCAGGAAGGGCAGGTGGTAAGGGGGGGCTCATCCATCCCCTGGATGATCTCAAAGGGACCCGCACATGTCCGGCAGGCCTTCCGGGGGTCTACGGCCTCGTATTCGTAAATGGGCATTTTACCTTTGATCTAAAGTTTGACATCGGGTCTCGCGGTACGGGAGCCGGTGCGCGATGGTTGCTTTTGAAATTCCCGGTTCACGGAGCTTATTCAGAAACAAATAATAAATATTCAGCTGTCAATCGTCAATGGTCAATCCTTGCGCCAAACCGGCCCCTCCTTGGTGTCGATGACTTCCACGCCCATCCCCTTGAGTTGTTGTCTCAGGTCATCGGCCAGGGCCCATTCTTTTTTGGCTCTGGCGGCCTCGCGCCGCTGCACCAGTTCCTCCACTGCGGCGTCCTCTGCAGGAGGCTTTAATCTCATGATCCCCAGGACGGAATTGACACGCCCCAGGGCGGTCAGGACTTTCTCCCGGTCAGAAGGATCAAGGCCGCTCCGGTCCATCTTCTTATTGACCGTCCGGGTGAACTGAAACAGAGAGGCCAGTGCAGGCGCAACATTGAAATCATCATCCATCGACTCGATGAATTTTTGTCGCAGGGCATAGATCGTCTGATCCATTTCCGGATCGATTGGGCCGGGCCTGGCGGAATGAAGTTTCTGAACAAAGGTGTCGAGGTGGGACAGGGTATTCCTGACCCCATCGAGCTTGGCCCGGGAAAAAAATATCGGCTTGCGATAATGCCTGCTGAGAAGCCAGTATCGCACTTCCCTCCCTGAATAGCCCCGGGCCATGAGATCCCTCAGTGTCACACGCCCGTTTTCCGTGGCCTCTGCCGGACGGCTGTTGTCGTCCATTACCGGTTCGTTATGGAGCCAGTAATTGGCAAGGGGCTTGTCCGTGACGGCCTGGCTGATGGCGATGGAGTTCTCGTGATGGGGAAATATCAGGGCAACGCCGCTGGTATGGATATCGTGGGTGGGCCCGAGGTGTTTCAGGGCCATGGCCGCGCATTCAATGTGCCACCCCGGCCGGACATTTCCCCAGATTGTCTTGAAGAAAATTCCCCGCTTCAGCTCATTCAGTGTAGAGCGCTTCAACAGGGTGAAGTCCCGAGGGTTTTCCTTTTCGTATTGGTCCAGGTCAACGGTCTTACCTAACCTGATCTTGTCAAGGTCGATCCGCGACAGTTTGCCGTAGTCCTTGAACCGGGAGATGTCAAAGTAGATGGAGCGCAGCTTTTCATAGGCATATCCCTTTTCAAGGAGTTTCTGGGTGAAGGCGATCATGTCGTCCACATGTTCGCTGGGCCTGGGGTAGGCTGTCGCACGCTTGATGCCGAGGCTGTCAATGTCCGCCATCAGTACATCATAGAACCCGTCTGTAAATTCTCTCAAAGAAATACCGGCCTTTTCAGCCCCCTCGATAGTCCGGTCATCCAGGTCTGTGACATTCATGACCAAGGTCACATCATAGCCCTTCAGTTCCATATACCGCCGGATCAGGTCTGAGAAAAGAAGACGCCTGCAGTGGTTGAGATCGATCATCTGGCAGAGGGTCGGACCGCAGGCATATATGGAGACCCGATTCTCTTCCTGGGGAACAAACGACTCCTTTCTGCGGGTCAGGGTATTGTATAGACGCAGCCCGGACTTCTTCCTGGCGGTGAAGAGGGGAGTGCTCAGGTATTTATCGCCCCCGTCCGGCAGAATCACGACGATACGGCCCGAATCCATTTCGCCTGCGACCTTAAGTGCAACGGCGACGGCCGCGCCCGAGCTCATCCCCACAAAAAGCCCCTCTTTTCTGGCCAACAGGCGTGCGGTTTCAAATGCCTCTTCATCATCGATATTGATAATCCGGTCTGCCCGGGCCTTTTCAAAGATGCCGGGCCGGTATGACTCCTTCATATTCTTGAGGCCCTGGATCTTGTGGCCCAGATATGGTTCAACCCCGATGATCTGGATCCGGGGATTCATTTCGCGAAAGCGTCTGGATATTCCCATGAGGGTGCCGGTCGTTCCCATGGTTGCGATCACGGCATTGAAATCGCCCCCGGTCTGCTCCCAGATTTCCGTGGCCGTGCCATAATAATGGGCCATCCAGTTGGCCTCATTGTTGAATTGATCGGCGAGCCAGTAGGTTCCCGGATGTTCACGCAGCAACTGGTATCCATGCTCTATGGCCCCGTCCGTTCCCAGGTGAGCGGGCGTAAACGCGACTTCGGCCCCCAGGGCCTTGAGAATCTTTACCCGCTCTTCGCTCACGGCCTCGGACATGGTCAAAAGGATGCGATATCCTTTAACGGCAGCCACCAGGGCCAGGCCGATCCCCGTATTGCCGCTGGTAGCCTCCAGTATGATTTTATCCCTGGTCAACTCCCTGGATTTCTCGGCAGCTTCAATCATATAGAGGGCAGGCCGGTCTTTGATGGACCCCCCGGGGTTGAAACTCTCAAGCTTGGCCAGTATCTGGACATTCCTGTTTCGGTTCAGGGCGGTGATCGGAACCAGCGGTGTGCCGCCGATCTGGTCAAGGATATTTTTGGTTCCTTCAGTCATTCGCTTCTCATTCCGGTCCCATCTCTTCTGGACCGCATGAATATAATAAAAGGCGTCCCCTAATACAACAAATCGTTATCCGGTTTCAATGGGAACATCGGGACGGGACCTCTTTCAAGGGTTGACCTTTGACCGGACCCCTGGTATATCTTGCGCCTGCGGTTGACAATCAACTATGTTTGTCGAAAATCCGGGACTTGAAACCGGCAACCCGTGTCCAACCTGTCACTGGTTGCCGGTCATTTGTTGTTCGTTGCTGGATGAAATCCCTGGGCCCGACGCCTTGTGCACCGTGTCAGCGGCTGGGGTGGATTCATGGTCATCTGTTTCTCTAATTCTTTTATTTAAGGAGTTCCGGTGAAAATAATGGTAACCGGCGGGGCCGGATTCATCGGGTCCAATGTGGTGGACGGTTTCATCGATGCCGGACACCGGGTCGTGGTCGTGGACAATCTTTACACTGGAAAGCGATCCAACGTCAACCCCCAAGCGCAGTTTTATGAGCTGGATATCCGTTCGCCTCAAGTGGCGGAGGTGATGGAAAGGGAAAGACCGGATGTCCTGAATCATCATGCAGCCCAGATGAGCGTTCCGGATTCGGTCGCAGACCCCCTTTTCGACGCGGATGTGAATATCAAAGGCCTTCTCAATCTGCTGGAGGCCGCCAGAAAGCACGGGGTCGGCAAAGTGGTTTTTATCTCTTCGGGCGGAGCCATATATGGGGAGGCATCAGAATATCCCACGTCCGAGGCGTATCCGCCCAGGCCCCTTTCCCCCTATGCGGTCTCCAAATTTTCTTCGGAACACTATCTGGAATATTACCGCCATCAATACGGGCTCGATTACACCACCTTGCGCTATGCCAATATCTACGGCCCCCGCCAGGTTCCCCATGGCGAGGCCGGGGTTGTGGCCATCTTCATGAATAACCTCCTTCAGGGGAAACGTTCCGTCCTGAATCATTTTGCAGAGGACCAGGCCGGGATGGTGCGGGATTATTGTTATGTGAAAGATGTGGTCAGGGCCAATCTGGCCGCCCTGGAAAAAGGCTCGG
This sequence comes from Deltaproteobacteria bacterium, assembly GCA_021737785.1. Classification (NCBI taxonomy): domain Bacteria; kingdom Pseudomonadati; phylum Myxococcota; class Myxococcia; species Deltaproteobacteria bacterium. Next base: position 73,050 of record JAIPDI010000016.1, on the reverse strand, counting down.
GAGATTGTTTCAATATCGGGACAGGCGTCGGCACCCGGACCCTGGATCTCTATCAAACCATATTTGAGATCTTTCAGGGACATTCTTCCGACATGTCCGGAACACTCGCCGTACTGGATCGCCAGCTTGCCAGGCCAGGGGATTTGACAAAGAGCTGTCTGGTCATAGAAAAGGCCCGCCGCATCCTGGGCTGGGTTCCGGAGACCGGTCTGCGGGAAGGCATCCGCGAGACCGTGGAATGGCGCTTGCACCAAACGTAACGCGTGAACATAACAAACTTTTATTCTGAGTCAGGCGCAAACGTTTTTTGATCTCGCCCCTTGACAATTTATCCGTCGATCTTATTTTTTCTCAGATTAAAGTCGTGCGCGCTTGGATATTCTTGTGTTTTTAGGATGACATCAAGGACTTGCATTCATCCTCAAAACCCGGGTCTGATAAATAACCTGCCGCCGCATTTATTACGAAACGTATGTTTAAAACCGCGTTTCTCCATCACGACCTGCCGGTCATCAGCTGCCGGGCCGGGGCGACGGACAGGGGGACACACGTTGTTGAACTGATTCTTTTTAAGGGGAGGTGAGGCGCAGGTATTTTGAAGGCAATTTTGGATTTATGCAACAACTATACTATTTCGGGAGGAAGAAGACAAAATGAAAGTAAGACCATTGCATGATCGCGTAATCGTAAAAAGGGTGGAAGAGGAAGCAAAGACAAAGGGCGGCATTATCATCCCTGACACAGCCAAGGAAAAGCCGGTCGAGGGAAAAGTCATTGCAGTCGGAGACGGCAAGGTGGCGGATGACGGAAAGAAGATCGCTCTCGAGGTCAAGGCCGGGGACAAAATCCTCTTTGGAAAATATGCCGGAACTGAAATCCAAATCGATGGTGAAGAGCATCTCATCATGAGAGAAGATGATATCATCGCCATTATCGAATAGCTGCCTTTTTGAATCGCAATTTTCTGTTGACCAGGTCAAATAACCGTAAGGAGGAGATATAGAATGGCTAAAGAGATCAAGTATAATGTAAAGGCCAGGGAATCGATTCTCTTGGGAATCGACACCCTTGCCAATGCGGTAAAGGTTACATTGGGACCCAAGGGAAGAAATGTTATCCTGGACAAATCGTTCGGTGCGCCCAATATCACCAAAGACGGCGTCACGGTTGCCAAAGAGATTGAATTGGAAGATAAATTTGAAAATATGGGCGCCCAGATGGTGAAAGAGGTGGCCTCCAAGACCTCGGATATCGCCGGTGACGGCACCACCACGGCGACGGTGCTGGCCCAGTCCATATACAGAGAAGGATCCAAACTGGTCGCCGCAGGCGTCAACCCGATGGCCATCAAGCGGGGAATTGAAAAGGCCGTGGAGCGCGCGGTACAGGAATTGAAGAAGCTTTCCAAGCCGACCAAGGACCAGGATGAGATCTCCCAGGTGGGAACCATCTCAGCCAACAACGACAGCACCATCGGAAGCATCATTGCCGAGGCAATGAACAAGGTCGGAAAAGAAGGCGTCATTACCGTGGAAGAGGCCAAGAGTATGGACACCACCCTTGAGGTGGTTGAGGGCATGCAGTTTGATCGTGGATATCTCTCCCCTTACTTTGTCACCGATGCGGAAAAGATGGAGGTCTCTTTGAGTGAGGCCTATATCCTGTTGAACGAAAAAAAGGTCAGTTCCATGAAAGACCTCATCCCCATTCTGGAACAGATCGCCAAGATGGGAAAACCCCTTCTGATCATTGCCGAAGATGTGGAAGGTGAAGCCCTGGCCACGCTGGTAGTCAACCGGTTGAGAGGAACACTTCAGGTTGCCGCTGTCAAAGCCCCTGGGTTCGGCGACAGAAGGAAGGCCATGCTGGAAGATATCGCCATCCTGAGCGGCGGCAGGGTGATCTCGGAAGACCTGGGCCTGAAACTGGAAAATGTTACCCTTAATGACCTCGGAACGGCCAAGACGATCCGCATCGACAAGGATAACACGACCATCGTGGACGGCGGCGGAAAGCGGAGTGACCTGGAAGGGAGGGTCAAGCAGATCCGTGCCCAGATTGATGAGACCACATCTGATTATGATCGTGAAAAACTTCAGGAAAGGTTGGCCAAGCTGATCGGCGGCGTGGCCGTGATCAACGTGGGCGCTGCCACCGAGATCGAGATGAAAGAGAAAAAGGCCAGGGTAGAGGATGCACTGAACGCCACAAGGGCTGCCGTGGAAGAAGGCATCGTCCCCGGTGGTGGTGTTGCCCTGCTTCGCGCCATCCCTGCCCTCGCCGAGATGAAGCTGGAAGGCGAAGAGCAGACCGGCGTCAACTTGGTCATGCGGGCACTGGAAGAACCGATTCGCCAGATTGTAAATAATGCCGGGGCCGAGGGCTCGGTCGTGGTCGAAAAGGTCAAGAGCAAGAAGGGCAGCTTTGGCTACAATGCCGAGACCAATGAGTATGAAGACCTGATGAAGGCGGGCATCATCGATCCCACCAAGGTGACCCGGTTCGCCCTGCAGAATGCGGCATCTGTCTCTTCATTGCTTCTGACCACCGAAGCAATGATTGCTGAAAAGCCGGAAGAAAAATCAGACATGCCGGCCATGCCTCCTGGAGGCGGAATGGGCGGAATGGGTGGAATGGGCGGAATGGGCGGCATGATGTAATCAGGCCGTTTCAAACCTGAATAGGAGCGGGATTAATCCCGCTTGAGACACCCCTGGAAGAGATCGTATCGCGGAGCATGATGCACCGGGATGCGATCTCTTTTTTTGTGTCCCGCATGGATGCTCCGGGAAAGGCGGTCGGACGGCCGCAACTATGGGGAGTTCGCGAGGGTCCGAGCGCACAGGTCGAACAAATCAATGGATCTTCCCCCTCTTTTCTGGTAAAAACCAGCCGGACAGGCATTTCACTGACAGGGAGGCAACAAGGTGACGGATCATCAAGAAAGCATCCTGGTAACAGGATCAGCAGGCTTTATCGGATTTCATCTGACCAGAACCCTTCTGGAAAAGGGGTATGCGGTGACGGGGGTGGATAACCTGAATCCCTATTATGATGTAAACCTGAAACGGGCGCGACTGGGGGTTCTGAAACCCTATGAAAGTTTCAGTTTTTATCAGGCAGATATCCAGGACCTCGGGACATTGAAAACAATCTTCGAGGAACGCCGAATCACAAAAATCTGCAATCTGGCGGCCCAGGCCGGTGTCCGGCATTCGCTGAAAGATCCGTTCTCCTATCAGAAAAGCAACCTGGAGGGCTTCCTGAACCTCCTGGAACTGGCGCGTGAATACCGGATTCAAAATTTTGTGTATGCCTCATCTTCCTCTGTCTATGGGAACAACACCAAAAGCCCCTACAGCGTGGAAGACAGGGTGGATCATCCCATCTCTTTATATGCGGCGACAAAAAAGGCCAATGAACTCATGGCCCATGCCTACAGCCACCTCTTTCAGATCCCCTGCACCGGGCTAAGATATTTCACGGTGTATGGGCCGTGGGGCCGTCCGGACATGGCCCTCTTTCTGTTCACCGATGCGATTTTGAAAAAACGACCAATAAAGGTATATAATTACGGAAAAATGCGGCGGGATTTCACCTATATTGATGACATTGTCGATGGAACCGTCAGGGCCATTGAAAGACCCGTCCCTTATGATCTCTTCAATTTGGGCAACTCCGATTCCGTCGGTCTGATGGAGTTTATCCGGGTCATCGAAGAGGAACTGGGACAGGAAGCGGAAAAAGAGATGATGCCGCTTCAACCGGGAGATGTGCCCGAGACAGTGGCCGACATCGAACGGTCGCGGGAATGCCTGGGATTCAGCCCCCGGATGCCCCTGCGAGAGGGCATCCGGTTATTTCTGACGTGGTATCGGGAATACTATGGGATCTAGGATCGGCAACTAAAACGCCTTGGCCATGAGAGGGAGGGCGACAAACGCCCCGAGGGAACTCCCCATATTGGTGAGGACCACGATCAGCAGGACCCGGGTGATCTTGTTTTTCCAGAATCCCTTGAGAGATCCGATATCTTCAGGGAGCCGTTCAAAATCCTTCACTTTCGGCTTGCGCAGAAAAACTTCCACCAGCCCGGCCACCCAGCCTGCGGCGATCATCGGATTCAGGGAGGTGACGGGAGATGCCGCAATGGCCGTCAGGATCGTCAGGGGATGCGCCAGTGCCGCTGCCGCCCCGATGCCTGCAAAGATCCCGTTGGCCAGGACCCACCATTTGATCATGTGAGATCCCGCCTCAGCCCCTGCCAAAAAAAAGCCGACAATGATCAAACCGATAACGAACGTCGGAATCCCCCACTTCAAGAACCCCATGAGCTTCCCCTTGGGCGGAAGAACCTCCAGGGCCGCAATGTCCACCGGATCGCTCCAGCGCTTCCGGATTCCCGGCACATGGCCCGCCCCCACCACTGCAACGATCCGTTTTCCGGGAGCGGTTCGAAGCTTGGCCGTCAGATACAGATCTCTTTCGTCAATCAGGACCCGCCGCAGTTCGGGGAGGAGATCTCCGATCTCCGCAAGTAGGGCCTCGAGCACATCTTTTTCTTTCATTTTTTCGATATCTTCTTTTTCAATGCGCTCCACATCGCCCATGGAGGTAATCAACTGGAACAGCAGCTTCATCTTTGTCCAGAAACCCATCAACCGCCATGCCCTGGAAAGGGTAATGCGGATATCCCGGTCTGCAAGGAATATTTCGGCGCCTGCACTCTCTGCGGCCTGAATTGCACGCAGCATTTCCGCTCCCGGTTTGATCCCCAGTTTCTTTCCGATCTTTTTCTGGAATGACGCCAGCATCAGGTTGGAGAGGAGGAGAAAGGCCTTCTTTTCCCGGATAACCTTGATGAGGTCGGTCTCCTTCCAGCGATTCTCCTGGGTCAAGGCCTGGTATCTGGATTCACAGAGCTCCATACAGACCGTGTCGGGCCGCTCCTCTTCTATTACCGCTGCCACCAGTTCAGCGCTTTCTTCGGAGATGTGGGCGGTGCCCAGAAGTATGATCTCTTTGTCATCAACGGTCAATGAATGCCGGTTATCGCTTTGGATCATCATGGTCCCTCAATTCGAATGCTCGGTACACAGGTCTTGGCTCATACCACAAATCCCCCCGGTTTCCAAGGAGTTTGATTTCGGCCTGATCTAAAAGGCCCATCTGTGATGAAAATATGGTATATTCAGAAATGGAATTTGTTTGAGGTGCTGTTAAGCTGTTGAGAGGATCAGCCCACGGGCTCATCGGCTTATCAGCCTCTAAATGATGAGGCCCCTATGAAAACCATATTATTACCGCCATCCTGTGCATCCTGTTTCCTGAAAAGAATCGTCTTGACCCTCGTGATGGTCCTGGGTATCGGTTGCACCATCACCCCTAAATCCGGAAACATGGAAAAGGCTCTGGTCAGCAGTGAAGATCCGGTTTTTGATAAGCGCTTCCGGGACCTCTCTTTCCAGGATATTGATTTGGCGGGACTGTGGATTGAAAGGGATCAGGAGGGAGAGCGTGAAAACATACCGATTCATAACAATACCTTTGCCGAGATCACGGAGGCCACCCGGTACGGGGTCGTCAACATCTATACCAACCGTGTGGAAGAAAAGGAGGCAAGGTTCGGACTCTCTCCCAATGATATTCTGCCGTTCAGGATCCCGGGCATTTCAAACCTTTTTGACATCATTCCCTTCAAGGTTCCTGTCCCTTACAGGGATGAGGGCTTCAGCCTGGGTTCAGGATTCATTATCAGCGAGCAGGGATATATCCTGACCAATGCCCACGTCATCCACAACGCCACCGATATACGGGTAGTTCTCTCCGCCGCCAAAAAGGAATATCCGGCCAAAATCATCGGCGCGGACCGCGTTACCGATACGGCCCTCATCAAGATCGAGCCGGATCGCCTGCTGCCGGTCCTTCCTTTGGGAGACTCCGATGCCTTGCGGGTCGGTGAAATGGTCCTTGCCATCGGAAACCCCCTCGGGCTGAGGCACTCGGTTACCTTCGGGATCGTGAGCGCAAAGGAGAGGGTGTCTCCGGTGCTGAGTGAGGAATTCGTGGATTTCATTCAGACGGATTCGGCCATTAACCCGGGAAGCAGCGGCGGTCCCCTGATCGATTTTTACGGGGGAGTGGTCGGCATCAATACGGCCCTTGTCTCCCAGGCGCAGTCCATCGGGTTTGCCATCCCCATTAATACGGTAAAAGAGGTGATGCCGATGCTGGTCCTGGGCAAAACAGAACGGGGATGGTTCGGCGTGAGGGCCGTGCCTCTCACAGCAGCGACTGCCGCTGAGCTGGGGTATCCGACCGACGCGGGAGCGATCGTTACGGAGGTGGAAAAGGGAAGCCCGGCCGAGGCCGCGGGCATCCAGACGGATGATATCATCACGGCATTAAACGGGCAGCCACTGGAGAGTTTCCTCCTCTTCAGGCGAAAGCTCTTGACCCTGGCGCCCGGCCAGGAAATTCATCTCACCATTTTCAGGAGAGGCGAGACAAAGGACATATGGAGCACCTTAGGCAAGAAAGCGGCAGGCAAATAGAATTTGAAGCAGGGGTTCGGTGAATTGATTATTTCGCAATATTTTTTTGAGACCTTTTGCCCTCTGGACGGTTCTTAATAAGTTGGAGCTACGCCTGAAAAACGCCGGGAGGCAATGCGGACTGTGACGTCCAAGAATAATTCGAGGGCAATAAGAGGGTTGCGGGTCTTCTCCATTCTGCTGATCCTCTTTCTTTCCGGGTCTTTTCCCTCCTGGGCCGCAACGGTCAAGGTGGAGACGCTCCGGTCTATGGACGAATACCCTGCCGGCGGATCTTATCCTGTCCGTTTTCGGATCCGGGTCGCGCCCCCATGGTATATCCATGGTGCCGGATCGGGCCACGATGGGCTCATCCCCTCAAGGCTTTCCTTTCCCGATTCCTCTCAGTTTAAGGTAACAGACCTGGAGTTTCCGGCCCCTGAAAAAAAACAGTTTCCTTATGCAAAAGGGCCGATTGAGGTCCTTTCCGGGGAGTTCGAGGTTGCGGCGAGGGTCGTCATCAGCCCGGACGCGCCGGCCGGTCCGCAGGAGATAACAGGCAGGTTTTCATATCAGGCATGTTCCGCCATATCATGTCTCCCGCCCGAAACCGTGCCGGTCAGTCTCTCCCTGACCGTTGTGCCGCACGATGCAGGCACCGACATTGGAAGCGGGCGTCTTCCGGGTCCCGCAGGACAGGAAGCCGCTCCAGGCGAATTGCCTGCCGGTGGAACCGGGGCCGGTCTGTGGCTGACCCTGATCGGGCTTTTCTTAGGCGGCCTGGCCCTCAACCTGACCCCCTGCATCTATCCCCTGATCCCGATCACGGTCTCTTATTTCGGGGGGAGAAACCGGGAAGCCGGAAGCGGGATCGTTATTCAAGGAATCATCTATATCTGCGGGCTCGCCGTTACCAACTCCATCCTGGGTGTCACGGCCAGCCTTTCCGGGGCCATGTTGGGTTCGGTCCTCCAGAACCCGATCGTCCTGATCGCGGTGGCCGCAATACTTGTCGTCCTGGCCACGAGTTTTTTCGGTCTCTGGGAAATACGGATGCCGTCCGGGTTGACCCGTCTGGCATCGAGAAATTTCGGAGGATATTTCGGAACCTTTTTCATGGGCATGACCCTGGGCATTGTGGCGGCCCCGTGCCTCGGTCCCTTTATCCTGGGCCTCCTGACCTATGTGGGACAGAAGGGAGATCCTTTTCTGGGGTTTCTCTACTTCTTTGTCCTCAGCATCGGCATGGGGCTCCCGCTTGCCGTGCTCGCGGTGTTTTCAGGCGCACTGAAACGGCTCCCCATGGCCGGAGGATGGCTGGAATGGATCCGGAAAATCTTTGGGTGGGTCCTGGTGGGGATGGCAGGGTATCTCCTTCAACCCTTGATCCCTGATCCTTCGGCACGGATCATCCTCTTTGTTGCCATTGCCGTGGCCGCCGGCATCCATTTAGGCTGGCTCGACAGGACCCGCCACACATCCCCGACTTTTTCAAAGGTCAAGAAGGGCTTGGGCGTCGTCCTGATCGCCGGCGCAGTCGCCTTTTTCCTTCTCACCCCCCGGCACCTCGAAGGGGTTCCCTGGATTCCCTATACAAAGGGGGTTCTGGCTGACGCGGCCCGGGACAACAGGCCGGTGATCCTGGATTTCTATGCGGACTGGTGCGGCCCCTGTAAGGCGATGGAGAGAAATGTCTTCACCGCCCCAAAGGTTGTAGAACTGAGCAGGCATTTTCTGCCCATCCGGGTGGATCTGACCCAGCGGCATCCGCACCATGAGGCCCTTCTCAGAAAATATCAGATCCGGGGGGTTCCCACCATTTTATTTCTGAACCGCCTGGGCACGGAACAAAAGGAGTTGAGGATTGAATCCTATGTCAGTATAAATGAGGTGTTAACCAGGATGACCCAGGCGATGATCCCCGCGTCGCAATAAGTGAGGGACGCCCCTCTTGGTACACACAATCACAAACAAAGGGTTTCTAAATGTGAATCTTCGTTTAAAAGGAGGACATCATGGCGGAAAGTCAGAAGGACCTCAATGCAAATCGAGTGAAGAATCTGGGGAGGTTTGCGGAACTGCTCCCCGATGTACTGAAGGCGGTCAGGGATCAGGGTGCGATTACATACAAGGATGGGGCGCTCGATTCGAAGACAAAAAGGCTCATGGCGATGGCAATCGCCCTCGGGGCAGGATGCCGCAACTGCGTGCTGGGACAGGCCACATATGCCCTGGAGGGCGGGGCCACCAGGGAGGAGATCCTGGAAACCATTTCCGTCGTCGTGAGCATGCGGGGAACGACCGGGATCGCCGAGTCCCTGAGGGTCATACAGCTCCTGGATGAGCTGGAAAAGTAGTACAGTCAGGGCTGACACGCACCGATTTTGAAATCAGCCGGGGAGTTGACTTGAAACGTTTCCTGTTATTGCTGATTGTTTTCAGAGGCCACCGCAAGGACCGTTTGCCCGATGCAGCAAAGCAGTCGTATTGCCTCCATCGGTTTATTCTTGATGTGCGTAGCGTAGGAATAATGACTGTCATAAATCACGAAGACGCAGTCACGTAGCGGTAGCAAAAAGCAGATCAATACTTATATTGAATCATTTGGTTGTAACTCCTCTGCACCATGCGGAGAAGTCGGCGCCATATCGGTAAGCGCCCGGAAGACTTCCGGGAGTTTCACCCATACATTTTTGGTTGCGGCCGTCAGGCCGTCTTAGTACCTTATTTCCAATAACCCTGTAACAAAAAACAAGAAAATCTGTTTGTATCTCAGTACGCCTTATTTCATTGACTCACACGGAGCCACAAAGAACACAGAGAAAAGGGCATGTTCCCGTTTATTTACAAAAAAGACCTTTGTGTGCTTTGTGTCTCTGTGTGAGTCCCGCCTGGGCGGGATTGGTTGCGGGTATCCGCTTTAGATATTTTATCACATCGCGTAAATTCAATATCGGAGTTGTTATATGGAAAAGCAGTTGTCTGCGATTTTTTCCGGATTCCGGGGAACGGCAGGCGAAATCATTCCCCTGCTTCAGAAGACCCAGGAAGAACTCGGGTTCCTTCCCGAGGAGGCGTTGCGGAAGATCGGGGAGTTTGCAGGGGTCCCCTTCTCAAAGGTCTACGGCGTGGCCACCTTCTATACCATGTTCCGGTTTACGCCGGTGGGAAAATACCATGTGTGTGTTTGCCGGGGAACGGCCTGCCATGTACGGGGGGCCGACCAGATCCTCGAAAACGTCGAACGGGAACTGGGCATCTCGGAAAACGAGACCACAAGAGACGGTGAGTTTTCCCTGGAGACAGTGGCGTGCATCGGTTGCTGTGCCCTGGCCCCCTGCATCACTGTGAACTCCGATGTGCACGGCCGGCTCACGCCCAAAAAGGCGTCAAAGGTATTGAAAAAGGCGCGAGGCGCTTCTTTAAAGGAGGAGGCCGATGGGAAATAGAGAGCCGAAAACCATCATCGTATGCCAGGGGACCGGGTGCGTGTCATCAGGCGCCATTCCCACCTATAATGCGCTTGCGGCAGAGATCGAAAAGGCCGGTCTCACCGGCGTGCACATGAAACGTACCGGATGTCACGGTTTCTGCCAGCGCGGTCCCATCGTCATCATAGAGCCGGAAGGCATCTTCTACTCCGGGGTCCAAGAAACGGATTGTTCGGAGATCGTCGAATCCCATCTCAAAAACGGGCAGCCGGTGGAGCGACTCTTCTACAGGGACCCGGCAACGGACGCGCCCATCGCCACCTATGCGGAAATCCCGTTTTATGCAAACCAGGAGCGCATTATACTGGCACGGTGCGGCCACATCAATCCGGAAGTGATTGAGGATTCCATCCGCTCCGGTGTCTACATCGCGGCGCCCAAGGTCTTCGGGGGGATGTCCCCGGAGGACGTCATAGAAGAGATAAGAAAAGCCGGCCTTCGAGGACGGGGCGGCGCCGGATTTTCCACCGGGGTGAAATGGGGATTTTGCGCCCGGGTCGAGGCGGATCAGAAGTACATCATATGCAACGCGGACGAAGGCGATCCGGGCGCATTCATGGACCGCTCCATCCTGGAGGCCACTCCCCACCAGGTGATTGAGGGGATGATCATCGCAGGCTATGCCATCGGCGCCACAAAGGGATACGTCTATGCCCGCGCCGAGTACCCTCTGGCAATAAAGCGTCTCGGGATCGCCATTACACAGGCCCGTGAAAATGGATTTCTGGGCAACAGGGTGTTCGGCAGCGAGTTCGACTTCGACATCACCATCTTCCAGGGGGCCGGAGCCTTTGTCTGCGGCGAGGAGACCGCACTCATCGGCTCCATCGAAGGGGGTCGCGGCATGCCCAGGACCAGGCCCCCCTTCCCGGCGGTGAAGGGCCTATGGGGCATGCCCACCATCATCAACAACGTGAAAACCCTTGCCACGGTTCCCGAGATTATCAACCGGGGCGCCCGGTGGTTTGCCGGCATCGGCACTGAAAAGAGTCCCGGGACCGCCGTGTTTGCGCTCACCGGAAAGGTGGCCAACTGCGGCCTCATCGAAGTTCCGATGGGCACCCCGCTCAGGAAGATCATCTTCGACATCGGAGGCGGCATCATCGACGGGGGAAAGTTCAAGGCGGTGCAGACAGGGGGGCCCTCGGGAGGCTGTCTGCCCGAGGAGTTTCTGAACACCCCGGTGGATTTCGAAAACCTGGCAAAGGCGGGCTCCATCATGGGTTCGGGCGGGATGGTGGTGATGGACGAGTCCACCTGCATGGTTGACCTGGCCCGGTATTTTCTGGACTTCACCCAGAAGGAATCCTGCGGCAAGTGTACCCCCTGCCGGATGGGCACAAAACAGATGCTGGAAATCCTTGATGATATCTGCGAGGGCCGGGGCGAGCCGGACGACCTTTCAAAACTCATGGACCTGGCAGAGGCCGTCAAGGAGAGTTCCCTCTGCGGGCTCGGCCAGACAGCGCCCAATCCAGTGATAACGACCATGAAATATTTCCGTCATGAGTATGAGGCCCACGTTTACGAGAAGCGCTGCCCCGCACTCAAGTGCAAGGCACTGCTCCAATTTCATGTGGATCAGGAGGCCTGCAAACTCTGCGGGACCTGTAAGAAGAACTGCCCGGCAGATGCCATTACCGGTGACAAGAAAAAGGAGATTCCGTTCGAGATACATGGGGACAAATGCATCCGCTGCGGAATGTGCTATACGGTCTGTCCCTTCGACGCAATCGTGAAAAGCTCGCCCGGAATCGTAAATGAAGATAGGAAGGCGGCGGCCGGAACCTGATGAAAGACGGTTGGGAAAAAGAAACATCTGCAATTTCAGGAAGAGATCAGATACCCATTTTGGAGAAACACAATGGAAAATATTTCCTGCACGATTGACGGGAAAACGATAACGGCCGGCAGAGACCGGACGGTCCTGGAGCTGGCTCAAGAAAACGGGATTGAGATCCCCACACTGTGCCACACCGATGTGCTCGCGCCCACAGGGGCGTGCCGCATCTGCCTGGTGGAAGTGGAGGGCGCACGAGCGCTCATGCCGTCGTGCGCCACCCGGATCGGGGATCTTCCGGGGGAGAGGATCGTTCACACCAACAGCGAAAAAGTACGCCAGGCCAGACGCATCGTCCTGGAACTGCTCTGGTCCGCCCATCCTAACGACTGCACCGTCTGTGAAAAGTCGGGGGCATGCGATCTTCAGAAATACTCCTATGAGTACAATGTGGATATTGAAAGATACCGAAGTCGCGATCCCTACGACTTTCCGCCGGATTACAACAACCCCTACTATGTGCGCGACTACAACAAGTGCATACTCTGCGGTCGCTGTATCAGGGCATGCGCCGAACTCCAGGGCAACTACGTGTTCGACTTTGCCCGCCGGGGGTTCTCAACCATGGTATCGACCCCGATGGGCGCGGAACTCCGCGACTCCAACTGCGTGTTCTGCGGCAATTGCGTTGCCCTTTGCCCCACGGGGGCCCTCGTTGAAAGATCGCGGCTGGGCAAGGGCCGGGAATGGGAGTTTAAAAAAACGCACACCACGTGTCCCTACTGCGGATGCGGATGCACCTTCGATCTCTGCACCAGGAATAATGAGATTGTGAAGGTGGATTCCTCCGATGCGAAAAAGAATATCGTCAACCGCACAACCCTGTGTGTCAAAGGCCGTTTCGGTCTGGGCTTTGTCAATTCCGCTGATCGTCTGAACCACCCCCTGGTTCGACGGGTCCCCAAGAAGGAGGGGACCGGCACCCTGAAGGATTATGAGAGGGTGTCCTGGAAAGAGGCCCTCGACCTTGTGGAACAGCGACTTCTCAAGATCAGGTCCGAACACGGTCCGGATGCCATCGGCGGCTTCTCCTCCGCACGCACCACCAATGAAGAGAACTATCTGTTTCAGAAATTCATGCGGGCGGCCGTCGGCACCAACAATGTGGATCACTGCGCCCGCCTCTGCCATGCCTCCACCGTGGCAGGTCTGGCAAAGGCGTTCGGATCCGGTGCCATGACCAACTCCATTGACGAGATAATAGATTCGGATTGTATCCTTGTTACCGGATCTAACACCACCGAGACCCACCCCATTGTCTCCCTTGAGATCAAGAAGGCCGTGTTAAGGGGCGCCAGGCTTATGGTTATCGAACCGAGAAACATAGAACTCTGTGACATTGCTGAGATGAGCCTCCACCAGAGACCCGGAACGGACGTGGCCTGGCTGAACGGCATGATGCATGTCATCATCGCCGAAGGACTCGAAAACCGCGAATTCATCCACGAGAGATGTGAAAACTTCGAGGCCGTGAGGGAGGGGGTCAGGGAGTATACGCCGGAGAAGGTGGAGCGCATCACCGGCATCCCGGCCGATGATCTGCGCCGGGCCGCCCGTATCTATGCGAAGGCGGAACGCGCCACCATCCTGTATGCCATGGGCATCACCCAGCACACCAGCGGTACGGACAATGTGCTCTCCATAGCGAATCTTGCCATGCTCTGCGGCCAGATCGGCAGGAGATCCACGGGAGTAAATCCCCTGAGGGGTCAAAACAATGTCCAGGGGGCGTGCGATATGGGGGCGCTTCCCAATGTCTACCCCGGGTACCAAAAGGTGGACGATTTTTCGGTTCAGCAGAAGTTTGAAAAGGCATGGGGCGTCAAGCTGAATAACAGGATCGGCATGACGGTCACCCGGATGATGGAGGCGGCTCAAGAGGGCACGCTGAAGGCGCTTTACATCATGGGAGAAAACCCCATGCTCACGGATCCGGACATCAATCATGTGGAAAAGGCCCTCAAGAATCTGGATTTCCTTGTGGTACAAGACATTTTTCCCACAGAGACCGCGCTCCTTGCCGACGTCATTCTTCCGGGAGTCAGCTTTGCCGAGAAGACAGGCACGTTCACCAACACCGAGCGAAGGGTCCAGATGGTGCGAAAGGCCATTGATCCCCTTGAAGAGAGAAGACAGGATTTTCAAATTATCTGTGAGCTGTCGAGGCGCCTTGGCTATAAGATGAGTTATCGGGATCAGGCCGCCGTTATGAAGGAGATCGCAAAGCTCACGCCCAGCTACGGCGGCATCTCCCACAATCGCCTTGAAACAGGACCGGGATTACAGTGGCCCTGCATTGATTCGAGACATCCTGGAACGCTTTTCCTCCACGCGGGAGGGTTTGTCCGCGGGAAAGGCCTGTTCACCCCCTGCCAACACCGCGATCCTGCAGAGCTGCCTGATGAGGAGTTCCCGATCACGCTGACCACGGGGAGGGTATTGGAACACTATCATTCCGGCAGCATGAGCCGCAGGGCGGCACCCCTGAACGAGCACGTGCCCACCGCATGGGTGGAGATCAGCCCGGATCTGGCGCAAAAACTGGGCGTGGAACACGGCGACAGCGTCGCCGTTACATCTCGCCGGGGCAGGATTGAAACCGTTGCCCGCGTCACCGGAAAAGTCAACGGCGACGTGGTATTCATCCCCTTTCATTTTGCCGAGGCGGCCGCCAACCGGCTCACCAATTCGGCACTGGATCCCGTGGCCCAGATTCCCGAGTACAAGGTCTGTGCCGTCAGAATCGATAAAATCTGACGGGAATCGGAAAATTCGCGATATTTGAGGCTGTGATAGAGACCATACCATAAGGGGAAGTCCGGGGGGTCTCATTTAAAGAGTTCCAACCCCAAAGGGCCGTAACGCTCGACGACCGCCCCGCTGCCCCTGCCGGACCGTGCGCAATATTTATAACGCCGATATATTTCCGGGTTTCAGAATCCGGATTTTCCTGAATCACGTCGCCCGTGACCCTTGTTCAGGCCCCGGATGGGTATACCGGCCCCGGCCTGTTTCGTTTTTGCTTGACAACGGTGTACCCGATGGGATAGAAGGGATAAAGTAATTGCTGTTCCTGGATAAAAAGATGAAAAAGACGATATCGTAAGCTCCGGAATATGTTCGGGGCTTTTTAATTGAACAGATAGCCGATCTCAACACCTCCTTATCGATCCTATTCATTTTGCTCCTCTATTGAGGGGTTTGATCCTGCCACTCCCCCGCAACCCGCGGGACCAGCGAAAGTACAGGTTTCCAGTTTCAGAGAAGTGCCGTCGGAATATTCACCAAGAGAGGAATAAGGCTTCTCAGCAGGGTGACGTATATTCCCGAGGCCCAAACCAGCATCTGCCACGGCGGAATCCACTCCTTGAACCGATGCATCCCGAGGCCCAGCCTATGGCGATGTCTTTCGGGTCCTAAAGGAAAGGGGTAATCCAACCGGGCGTCTGAGATCGGCTCAACACAAGAGAGGAATTATGGATTTTAAAGAATTTAATCTGAACCCCAGCATCGCGGCAGGTGTTGCCGCCGCCGGGTTTGTTACACCGACACCCATCCAGACCGAGGCCATTCCTTCGGTCATGGAGGGACGAGACATCATGGGACTGGCCCAGACCGGTACCGGTAAGACGGCGGTCTTTGCACTGCCGATTTTACACCGGCTCATGAAGGGAAAACGGGGGGTTGTCAGGGCCCTGATTATCGCTCCCACTCGCGAACTGGCTGAACAGATTCATGAGGCGGTTATCAGCCTGGGAAGAGAGACCCGCATGAGAAGTGTTACCGTCTACGGCGGGGTGAACATCAACACTCAAATCAGAAATCTGAAACAGGGGGCGGAAATCGTGGTTGCCTGCCCCGGTCGGCTCCTTGATCACATGAACCGGGGAACCATAGATCTTTCCCGGGTAGAGGTGCTGGTCATTGACGAAGCGGATCATATGTTTGACATGGGATTTCTTCCGGATATCCGGCGAATACTGAAACATCTCCCGGCCGGGCGGCAGACGCTTCTGTTTTCAGCCACCATGCCCAATGAGATTCATCGGCTGGCCAAAGACATCCTCCTGGATCCGATCACCATAAAGGCGGGGGAAACCGCACCGGCAGAAACCGTCAGCCACGCCCACTACCCGGTGGCGCAGCACTTGAAAACAGCGTTCCTGCTGAGACTTCTGGCGCATATCAACTCCCGGTCCGTACTGGTGTTCACGCGCACCAAACACCGCGCCAAGCGCCTGGGAGAACAACTGACCAGGGCCGGATTCAATTCCGCCTCCCTGCAGGGAAATCTTTCCCAGGGACGTCGCCAGGCCGCGCTGGACGGATTCCGCAACGGAAAATTTCATGTACTGGTAGCCACGGATATTGCTGCACGCGGTATTGATATCCGTCAAATCTCTCACGTTATCAACTACGATATGCCGAACACCACGGATGCGTATATCCATCGGATCGGCCGGACCGGACGGGCCGACCACAGCGGAGATGCGTTCACGTTGATCACCAGTGATGACAAACAGATGGTCAACGCCATCGATCGTGTCATCGGCTCCAGGGTCGAGCGCCGCACCCTGGGGGACTTTGACTACAATGCGCCGGCCCCCGCAAAATATGCGCAACCCGTTCCAAAATCACATGGGCGCGGGGACACTGGAATGTTCGGTCTGAAAAAGACGAAGCATCTCCCAAAGGGCCGTATCGGGGTGAGACCCCACTAAATTCTCTTCCGCTGCAGCGACCGCCTGTGCACCCTCAGGCCTTTAGGGCCTGGCAATCTGCATCACAGATGCCATTCACTTGACGATTCTGAGGGTCATCCTATCTCACACCCCCCGGCCCACGATTCACATGCCGGATGGGTGGCTGGGAAATTCGGCGCAAGACAGACTGGATCGACCCCTGTTCTCTTCAGGTCCCTTTTGCTGTCTCAAGGCGTTGCGGCAGGGCCCGCGGCTTCATTGTGCTCGTAAATAATGCGCGCGGCGATTTCCGCTGCTTTGCCGGTGAATTCGGTGCAGCGCTGACTCAGCCCTTTTTCCTGATACATGGATTTGCCTTCCGGGGTAGCAATATCGCAGCCCAGCAGAACGTGACAATCGCGGGCCCCGAATGCCTGTTCGAACTCCCGGATAAGGCGATTCACCGCAGCGTATGACGGTTGAACAGACCTATCCGCTTCAGACCGCCCGAGAGCAAGACTTATGCCCATAATCGCGCCGGAGACTGCGCCGCAGGTGCCGCGCATTCGACCCATGCCGCTGCAAAACCCGGTGGCGATCCTGGGCAAAAGGTCGGATTCAACCCCCTGTGCCCCGGCAAGGGCAAGCACAACGCTTTCCGCACAATAGAGGCCCGAATCGAAAGAATTCTCGGCAGTCTTTCGAACATTTGAAACAAATTGTGATTCCAAAAGCGACTCCTTTACACAAGTTGGATTTTTTTGCCCGGATTCCGGTCAGACAGCCGGATCGGTTCCTTCTTTCTCTCTATCTTCCATTGCAATATCCTCGGCAGGCAGCGAAAGGAGATCCGATGCTTCGGCCTCTGGCAATTGCTCCACAGAACGGAGCTTACGTTCCATGGCCCGGCTGCGCACGCCGGTCTGTTCGATGGTACGGCTTGCGGTATTCAGCTGGCGCTTTACCGTCTCCAGTACCTCACCAAACTTTCCGAACTCGGTCTTGACCGCGCCCAGGACCCTCCACACCTCCGAGGTGCGCTGCTCAATCGCGAGGGTCTGGAACCCCATGCGAAGGCTGCTCAGAATCGCCACCAATGTTGTGGGACCGGCCAGCACGATCCGAAATCGCCGTTGCAGGTCGTCCACCAGGGCCGGTTGTCGCAAGACCTCTGCATACAATCCTTCGGTCGCGAGAAACATGATTGCAAAATCGGTGGTGCCGGGTGGATTCACATACTTGTCATGGATCTCCCTGGCAGCGGCCCGAACTGCTCGCACCAAGGCATCCGATGCCGTCTGAACCCCCTCCGGGTCGGCCCTGTCCGCAGCGTCCTGAAGGCGGATGTAATCCTCCTGAGGGAACTTCGAGTCAATCGGCAGCCACACACAGTTCTCCGGATCGTCCTTCGGACCCGGCAACCTGACAGCGTACTCGACCCTCTCGGCCGAGCGGCCGCTTACGCAGACGTTTTTCTGATACTGCTCCACTGAAAGAATTTGATCGAGTATGGCTCCGAGCTGCACCTCCGCCCATGTGCCGCGCGCCTTCACATTGGTCAACATTCGCTTGAGATCCCCCACACCCGTGGCCAGGGTCTGCATATCCCCAAGACCTTTATGGACCGCCTCAAGCCGGTCGCTCACCAGTTTGAATGACTCTCCAAGCCGTTTTTGTAGGGTGTCGTGCAATTTCTCGTCCACTGTCCTCCGCATCTCGTCGAGTTTCTTCTCATTCCCCTCCTGAAGCGCTCTTACCCGGGAGTCAAAAGTGGCACGGATACGATCCAGTCCGTTTTGGTTGGATTCGGTAATTTCCTTTAGCTGCCTGGTCATCCCTTCCAGCTGGGCATATTGGATCTGCACCATACTTTTTACTGTATGGGAAAGGGTTTCGCCGGTCGACTTGAGGCCGGCGGACACCTCTTCGCGGAGTTCCTTTCCGGCCCTTCGCGCTTCTTCCCGATCCGCACGAAACTCATCCCGAACTTCTTTTCCGGCATCCTGAAAGCCCCGGGAGAGGCGAACCAGCAACGCGATCGCCAGGACCGCAGTCAGGGAGACGACCGCCAGGACTATCCATAGAAGGGTCTCTGTCATTATTACCTCCATGCCGCATCATTGAACCTGCCGGGGCAAAGGCACACTCCAATACTTCCAGCCGATCCCCATTTTTTCAGCTGATCCGGAGTTTCAATATGGGTCCCTATATCACACTCCAAAAATGGAAGAAATGCAATTTTTCCATGGTATCCCCCCGAAGCATGTGAGACTATCCCCTTCTTTTCAAAAACACGGCGGCATGATAGACTATCTAAAAGAGATCCTCCCAACCCCACGGGGAGGGAACAAAAGGCAAATCCATGCGAAACTGCAGAACGGATAGTCCATCCGAATCATCTCCTGCGGATCCTGTTGAAAAGCCATGAGCCAAGACGCCCGGACAGACAAACTCCTCTTTGCACTGAACGAGTCCCCGCCTCTGTGGATGGCCATGATCCTGGGGGTTCAGCATGTGCTGGTCATGTACGGCGAGGTGGCCCTTTTTCCTGGGATAGCAGGGAGATTAGGGGGCGCCGCTCCGGACCATATCGCCTTTGCGACCTTCGCTGCCATAGCGGTCAGCGGACTCTGCACTCTGATTCAGGTGGTGCGCTTTGGAAAGATTGGGGCGGGGCTGGTGATCTTCATGGGGTCTTCTTCGGCCTATCTTGCCTGTACGATTCAGGCCCTGCAGCTGGGCGGGTTTGCCCTTGTGGCCACCATGGCCATTCTTTCCGCCCCCGTGGAGCTGTTGATCTCCTATTTTCTCAAATATCTGAGGCACATCATCACACCCGCGGTGGGGGGAACCATTATCCTCCTCATCGTGATCAGTTTCATGCCCGTAACCCTCGATGAATGGATGGGAGAAAAGGGGTCTTTTTATTACGGCACGGGTAAAAATCTCCTGGTGGGCCTCATCACCCTCGCCTCCCTTCTCGGGATCAATATCTTCGGCGGAAAGGCCTTAAAGATTTGGGCCCCGATCATCACCCTGGCATTCGGGTATTTCATTGCCTGGTGCTTTCAAATTCTGGAGTTTCATCACATGCATGCCTCCCCGTGGGTCGGCCTGCCAAAGGGCGCCTACCCTGGGGTTGCCCTGGATCTGGAACTGAAGCATCTTCCTGTTCTCCTGGCATTCATGGTGATCACCGTATTGAACGCGGTTCAGACCATCGGGAATTGCATGCTGGCGGAGGCCGTTTCCATCAGGAACTTCAAGAAAGTGGATTATGACCGGGTTCAAGGGGCGCTCTATGCGGACGGCGTAAGCAATATGATTGCCGGACTTGCCGGCACCCTCCCCAACGAGACCTACAGCGAGAACATCCCTGTTTTAAAGATGACGGGAGTTGCATCCAAATCCGTCGGCCTGTTCGCCGTGGCGCTGATTATGACCCTCGCGTTCATGCCCAAGGTGAGTGCCGTCATCCTGGACATGCCGGAGCCTGTGTTTGCTGGATTCCTGGTGGGGATTCTGGCCATGATGTTCCAGTCAGGACTCCAACTGATCCTGCAAAGCGGACTCAACAACCAGATAGGCCTGATGGTCGGCATCTCTGTCTGTGTGGGGATGATTGCGGAGAGCCAGGCCTTCTTTCCAGGCATTCTCCCCCCTTCCCTCTCTCCCTTGACCGACAACGGCATTGCAGCCGGGGGGTTGGCCGCGATTCTTCTCTCCACCGCCTTCCACCTGATGCCCAAGCCCCGCCTGACATTTGGCGTGCCCCCGTCAATAGCCCGGTTGCCCGTCCTTGTGGACAAGCTCAATGAGGGGGCGCAGACCCTGAAACTCACCCCGACGGAACTATCTACCCTCCACCTGGCCTGTGAGGAGGTGTTTATCCATGTTGTTTCTCATCTGGAGGGACAAGAGGATAGCGACATGGTTAAGTTCCGGGTGGTCAAGGACGACGACGGGGTCTTTGCAGAAATCCAGTCCGGAAGGAAACTGAGGGAGGTGAATGGCGCAGGTCCGCGCTTTTCATCCGGGTGGACCAAGGAGTCGGACCTGGAGACCTTAGGCCTCTATTTGCTCAGAAATATCGTTAAGGACATTAAACATATTCGCATATCGGGGTTTACCTACGTATCCTTCAGGATTTAGCCCCCGCCAGCCTTTCTGTATCAGAGCGCTTCGTACATCCGCCTCACCTCTTCCGGACCATGAAGGCGTTCCAGCCTCCGGACGATAAAGTGCCCTTTTCCCATGTCCTGGAAGTGATCGATGAACAACGTGTTGATTATGGCCCCGCCGAAGGCCCCGACAATCGGCACTGCCTGGGCTGCCGCCTTTTCAGACACCACCACGGAGAAGCGAGAGGCGATCTGGGCGATGAGTCGAACGATTGCAGGCGCCCCCCTATCGGAAAACCCCTTTTTTGTCAGATAGGCTGCGGCATCCGAGACAGCCTTGGCCATTGCGGCTCGAGCCGTAAAATATGCTGTCTCCGCCGCGTCATCGCTCTTTGAGCGACCCCCAAGGGCCAGGACCTGGATACATTGAAGCCTCGCATCCGGGGTTCCCAGATTCTCACCCTCGCTTCGGGCGATATCCGCAATCGATCTGAGCATAATGGTCGTGGACACAGGCAGCTCAATCGCGAGCGCGGCTATCCCGAAGGCGCCTCCGGCCGCTCCGGTGGTACCGGCCGCCAGTTTATGCCACCAGTTTGATGGCCGCGACTCCGGCTTGCTGTGATCCATGGTCCACAGGGCAACGTTGAGCGCCGTCTCGATTGATTTTCTTGCGGCGTCATTCACCACCAAATTCCACTTCTTGGGCAGCATTGAAAAACCCTTTTCAAGCGGTGAACCGACAATGGTGCTGATCTTCGCGGCAAGACCCGGATGTTCCAAAATATCCTTGGCTGTCTTAAGATCTTCAATTTCAGAGGATGAGAGTCCCATTTGAGTATCCCTTTGAATTAATGGAATTTACGAAATCCATATTATGTATTCTACACCAATTATTGTGACCCTGTCATATAAGAAATCTGCGCAACGCGCATAAAGGACAAATCCAGGTCTGACCCAAAGATCCACTTTCGTCCGCCCCTTTCACTTCAAAATTAAGCCTTTGACGATCAACCCGGGATCATGTAGATTTGTATTGGAAATTTACATCATAAGCGGCATTCGACCGATGATTGGCAAAGATTTCATCATCCGACCTCTGACCGCGCCGGGCAGATCAATCTTGCTGTGCGGCCCAGGTACCGATCTGACGGGATCATGGTATCAAACCGCAGGGGCTGTCCCCTTTTCATTCATCCAGTTTCCGTCCAGACCCGGCATCGGGAAAGGATTCAAGGACATATTATGGATTGGAATGCACTCTTTTCTGGCCGCATTGAATCAATGGGCCATTCAGATGTGGTTGCCATGTTGAAGCTGGCTGAACGGCCTGAGGTCATTTCCTTTGCCGGCGGACTCCCGGACCCGGATACCTTCCTCTTGGAAGAGACCCGTGAGATGTTCGAAAAGGTGCTCACCCGGATGGGCGCCGCCGCCCTCGGGTATGGGCCTACCCACGGGATCACGCCGTTGAGGGAATGGCTGGCCGGTCATATGACCCGGATGGGCAGGCCCGCCCAAACCGCGGAATGCCTGGTCACCACAGGCGGCATTGCAGCCCTGGACCTGATCTGCAGGGTCTTGCTGGATCCGGGGGACCATGTCATTGTGGGCGAACCTGCCTACTTGGCCGCGCTCCATGTCATTCGGAGTCACCAGGCGCAATTTGCCGGGGTGCCCCTGGACCATGAGGGGATGCGATCCGATCTGCTGGAAGAGCGGCTTCATGGACTCAGGCGCCGGTCCCTCAGGGCCAAATTCATCTACCTGGTGCCCTCGTTTCAGAATCCGGCCGGGGTGACGATTCCCGAAAACCGGCGAAAGGAGATCGTTGCCATAGCGGCCCGATACGGGGTCCCCATTGTGGAAGATGCAGCCTATCGCGATCTGAGATTCGAGGGCCAGGCCCCACCCTTGCTCGCCGCCCTGGACCCCCGGGTCATCCATATCAATACCCTTTCCAAGGTCTTCAACCCGGGCGTCCGCATCGGATGGGCCACAGCCCCCCGGCCTCTGATCGAGGCCATGGCCCTGGCCAAGCAGGGACAGGATCAGTGTTCCAGCACTATCGGCCAATATGTGGCGCATGCCTTTGCCTCCGAAGGCTTGATCGACCGACAGAGAGAGAGGGCCGTTGCGCTCTATCGCCGAAAGCGGGACGTGATGCTGGCCGCATTGGAACGGCATTTCCCTGCCGGCGCCCGCTGGACCCGGCCCGAGGGCGGGTTTTATACCTGGGTCACATTGTCCGAGGAAATGGATACTCAGGCACTCTTGCCCCGGGCTATTGACGAGGCGGCCGTTGCCTACGGGGCAGGCCCGGCGTTTTACCATCACCGGGGGGGAAAAAATCATATGCGCTTGAGCTACAGCTATGTATCCGAATCCCGGATCCAGGAAGGAATCCAAAGGCTGGGAGATCTCTTACGCAGATTGGACAGTTGACATCACGTGAGTTTATGGGATTGGGGTCATCTTGATTTGTGAATTGCACCGGGCATAGCCCCTCTACAGGAGTTGACAATGAGCACAGACGCATATATGGCAGCCGTGAACCGGTCACTGGCCTCTCCCAGCGTCTCAAGGAATATCTTTCGGTCGGTACCACCAGTGGATTCAGGCATCATCGGGCATAGGCAGGCAAGCTTGCCTATGCTCGATGATGGCTGATCCGCGGCGATTATGCAAAAGGGATGTATATGTATGAAGCGATGTGATTGGGCTAATTCAAACCCCTTGGAACATTATCATGATGAAGAATGGGGTGTGCCAGTACACGATGACCGAAAACATTTTGAAATGCTTATATTGGAGGGTACTCAGGCTGGATTGAGTTGGGAAACTGTTTTGCGCAAAAGGGAGGCATATCGTAAGGTATTCAAGGGATTTGATCCTGAAAAGGTCGCCCGTATGACTGATGCTGAACTCGAAGAACAGTTGAAAAATCCAGGGATTATTCGCAATCGCCTTAAGGTGTTTGCCACGAGAAAGAACGCGATTGTGTTCATAAATATACAGAAAGAATTCGGCAGTTTTGATGCTTTTGTTTGGGAGTTTGTGGGTGGAAAACCGATAAATGGCAAACGAGAGACGATCGAGGATGTTCCTGCAAAAACAGCCGAGAGCGAAGCACTTTCCAAAGACCTTAAAAAAAGAGGGATGTCCTTCGTTGGTTCAACCATCATATATGCATATATGCAGGCAGTTGGCCTTGCGAATGATCATTTAGTCTCGTGTTTTAGATACCCTGAATTCCGATAATCATGCATAAGAAGGCTTTTGCAGTGGATCGCGGCAAAAAACGACGCCCGCTGAAAGGCAGTGTTATGCCAAAAGAGAGAAATGGTATGGATAACATTAGCTCCGGCAGGTTTGAGTTCCCAGCTCAATACCACAAATTCCATAGGGATCAGGTCTTTAATTTCCAGCTCAACAGATGGTATTCCCTTGGCTACGCCAGATTTGAAGACATGCAGGAAGCTGGGCATAAAATAGCGTCCTTTGATGACTGGAAAACCGAGATGATCAGGCTTGGAGAAAAGGCGGTCACAGAAGAACGCTTTGTTAATGCCGCTTTTTATTTCAGGGCGGCTGAGTTTTATATTCTGACGGACAACGCCGAAAAAAATGCGCTGTATGATAAATTCAAAGATTGTTTCGACAGGGCCTTTGGAAAGGACGCAATCGAACGATCGAATGTTCCATACGGAGATAGCGCTCTGCCGGCAATGCGCGTACCCGCAAAAAGCCAGCCGAAAAAGGGCACAATAGTCCTCCATGGCGGATTCGATTCATTCATTGAGGAATTCTATTCAATGATGGTGGTTTTTTCGGAACACGGTTATGACGTTGTCGGCTTTGAAGGCCCAGGTCAAGGAGCGGCCCGCAGGAGGCACGGGATCGCCTTTGACTATGAATGGGAAAAGCCCGCTAAAGCCATATTGGATTATTTCAATCTCAACGCGGTGACGTGGCTCGGAATATCGATGGGAGGATACCTTTGTTTTAGAGCCGCAGCATTTGAACCGCGCATAGCCCGTGTGATCGCATCAAGCGTCGCCTTCGACTATGCCAAGTTCCATAATGTTGTTGCGGAAAAGGTGGGGAAATTTTTCTTTGCGCGCCTGAGAAAGCTATCGAACTACAAGATGAAGAGGATGATTGAGCGTGGCGGAATGCCTGCGTGGATGATCGGCAATTTGATGTATATCGCCAATGCACAGGAGCCGATAGAAGCGACCGATTTGATGCTAAATCTCAATGCAAATAACCTTCATTCCGATCTGGTGAAACAGGATGTACTGATTCTCACGGGGAAAGACGATCATTTCGTCCCGTTTAAGATGCACGACCTGCAGGTGAAAGCACTGACAAGTGCCAAGTCGGTAACCGCCAGGGTCTTCACAAAAGAGAATCAGGCCCATAATCATTGTCAGATCGGGAACATAGGTCTTGCCCTTGACGTCATGCTGAATTGGATTGAAGTAGTTTCATCGACACAAATGAAGGACGGCATAACGATGTGATTCGGCCGACTCGTTACACGCGCGGCTGATCACCGGCAGGGACATCCTTAACATTTTAAGTGTGTAAAAAAACGTTTACTGTTGCCCTTTGCCGAAATATATGGAGCCAACGGCAGATCCGATGACCGGTAGTCTTTAGGAATGTCAGAGAAGAGGTCCAAGTCTTCAGTCTGATACGCTCAATGTGTCACAGGGAGAAGGGGGAAAAATGGCCGATCAGAAATATAGGAAGGTTCACCGCTATCAGTGTCCCTGCGGTTATGAGTATGATCCTGAGAAGGGTTGCAAGGAAATAGGCTGCGATCCAGGGACCCCTTTTGAAGATCTTCGCGATCAGTTGACATGCCCTCGGTGCCAGAGGGCAAAGGTCCATTTCAGAGAGAAAAGATATTCAGTTCCCGCTTAAATGGGGAGGCAAAGCGGCATTTAGTTGTGAAATGGGCCGGACCAAGGCAACTGAAGACAACTGGCTGGCATATTGAGGCAACGCTGGTTTTAGGTTGGCTGACGACAGGGCCAACTGTAACGTTTGGGGAAATGGACAGCCGATCTCTTTTCTGATTCCTTTTCGCCGAGACGGGCGAAAACCGTGGAATCAAAATCAGCGCGCATCATGTGTGACCGTATTTACGATCAAGTGCACTAATCTTCGGATTTCGCCTTTTCCACCTCGGCAGTGACGCAGTAGATGCCCTTACCTTCCATGCCCGGTTTGAAGCAGGCGTTGTCCGACCTGCAAAGGGCCTTGCGGCGATCGCCGGACTTCCAACGGTTTACAAGGTCAGGCTCGCGAATAAAGGGACGGCTCATGGAAATAAAATCCACTGTCCCGTCATCCAATAGCTTTTCGGCCGTTTCGAAAGACCTTATGCCCCCCACCAGGATCAGAGGAATACCTAACTCCTCGCGGAAGGCCCGGGCTTCGTTCTTGAAATAGGCCTCCTGCTCCTCGCTTTTGACCACTCGGCTGGGGTTCATGCGGCCCCCCGTGAGCAGTCCGCCGCTGATCTCCAGGGCGTCCAGTCCTGCGTCCGCCAACATCCGGCCCACCTGGATCGCATCATCTGTATTCAGGCCACCCTCGACAAAGTCACCGCAATTGAGCTTTGCCAGAATCGGGAAAGCCTCGCCCACGGCGTTGCGGATGGCACGGAGCACCCCAAGAAGGAATCTGGCCCTGTTTTCGATGCTGCCGCCGTAATCATCCCTGCGTCGATTGTACAGAGGGGACAGGAATTGGCTGAGGAGGTATCCATGGGCGCTATGGATCTGCACTCCGTCGAATCCTGCCGTCTTGGCCCTCCTGGCCGCTTCGGCAAATGATAGTGTGACGCTCTGGATATCGTCGACGGTCATCTCATGGCGGGGCGTCTTTCCCAGGCCTTCGAAGTCCGAAGCCGCCCAGGCCGCGGTTCCCGTGACGCTTTGGGCGGCAAAACACCCTGCATGAGCGAGTTGCATGACGATCTTGCCCCCGTTTTCGTGGACGGCCGCGGCCATCTCTTTTAGTCCATGGATCAGTTCATCTTTGTACACACCGATCTGCCAGGGTCCGGCCTGGCCTTCCTCGCGAATGTAGGCGTGAGAGGAGATGATCATCCCCACTCGCCCCTTGACCAGCGCAACCATGGTTTGGATCAGTTTCGGGGTCACCGCACCGTCCTCGGCCGCCATGCCTTCCCAGGTGGCCGAACGGACGAATCGGTTCGACAGCACCATCCCTTGTATTGTTCCGGGTTCAAACAGCTTGCTCATGAAGAAAACGCCTCCCTTTAGCCGGTCCTTCCATTGTGGTGCGGACTGAATGCGTTATGTTAATGCTGACTTCTTTCGGGCCCGATGAGACCCACTTCGCCGGTTGTAATCAAGTCCGGATCATTCCCAATGCGCCGGACGGACCGGCGATGCCCCATTTGCCGGTCATGCCTCCGGTTGACCCTCATCCACCGTATGGCCGCCAAGCGCCTGCGCATGATCGGCGCGATCAGGACCGTTCTGCTCGACTCCTCAAATGATCATATGGCGAAGGACAAAAGGCGCATCTAAGGGTCCGTGGCGAGGCATACCTCCCGAATACCCGATTCACATAAACTTATCAACAAAGAAACGCCCTCCTCCTCACGTCAATTTTCCTTGACATCACTTAATTTTGCAATATGATACCCAGCAAATATCCTTTAACCGAAAGATATGAGCCACAAACCATGACCTCCGTCGCGAAAAACAGGGAACGCTGGTATTAGGTTGACTGCAGGGAACAGCGTCAGTTCATCATTGATAAAATGCACGAACTGATCCAAGGAGGTGAGAAGGTATATGGAACCGGAGCAACAAAGCACTGAATGGAGACGGCGCCACGGCCCTGACAGGGTATTCCCCGGCCTCGATAGCAGTCCTCGGCAGCAACCAACACAAGCAACGGCCTATGGTTGCCCTGATGGGAGTCAACTGAGGCCTTGAAAAGGATCAGGACATACCGCTCTCCCAAAAGCGAAGTCAGGACCAGCCCCTTAGGGGGACGGGGTCTGTTTGCACGCGAGGACATCCTCAAAGGGGATGTGGTAGCGGTAAAGGCGGGACACATCCTCAGGGCTGAGGAGGTGTCCGGGCTTACCAGATCTTTGGGGGACTATACGCTCCAGATCCACGATGATTTCTTTCTGGGCCCCCGAATTCTGGCGGAAGTGGAGGACATGGTGATCTTCATCAATCACTCCTGCGATCCCAATGTCGGTTTTGACGGTCAGATCACATATGTTGCCATGCGCGATATCCATGCAGGCGAGGAGCTCTGTCACGACTATGCCATGGCACGAAGCCTGAAGTATGAACTGAGGTGTCGGTGCGGGTCGCGCCTGTGCAGGGGGATCGTGACGGGAGAGGACTGGAAGATAAAAGCGCTTCAAGAAAGATACGGCGGCTATTTCAGCTCCTACCTGCTGAAAAGGATTGCAATGCGCAATTCATGACGGATTCATATCCAAAGGAGGCAATCATGATAACTTCCCGGGACCAAATGAGGACGCACTACCGTTTCAGGGACTTTCTGTACTACACATGCCTTTTGGCGGTCCCGGTCTTAACGGCAATCCTTGCGATCCTGAGACATTCCGTGTTCTGGGCTGTCCTCTTTGTGGGGGTCACTGCGGCCATGACCGTGCTCATCCTGAAATTTTATTGCACCCGCTGTCCCCATTACACGCGGGAGGATGGATACCTCAAGTGCATTTTTTTCTGGGGCCTTCCCAAGCTCTTCAGTCCAAGGCCCGGAGCGCTCAATTGGGTTGACAAGGCGGTGGTCTTCGGCGCGCCCGCGGTGCTGTTGATCTTCCCCTTATTCTGGTTATTCAGGGAACCCGGCCTCCTGATCCTCTACCTGCTGTCTCTGGCCGGGTTCGGCGCCACCATCTATCGCAATGAATGTGACCGCTGCATCTACCATGAATGCCCGGTGAACAGGGTCCCCGAGGCGGTTAAGAGCCAGTCTCAAGAACCTTTAAAATAGGCACAAAGGGAAGATCTTCGGGACTTCGGTCATTTCTTTGCGCAATAGAATGGCAGCCTTGAGGTAATTCTGGATAGCCGAACCGATCAAGTGAGGGAGAGACCCAATTGGGACGTTAAGACCGACAGACTGCTAGGATCACAACAATGAAAGTAATCAATGTTCACGAACGCGAACTCAAAGCCGGTCGCGAGCAGGTGGGGGCGCTCATTGACTCACTCGCCTCAGAGGATGACCGCCTGTGGCCGAACCATTCATGGCCCCGCATGAAACTCGATCGTCCGCTCAGCATCGGTGCAAAAGGCGGACATGGTCCCATCAAATATTATGTTGAGGAATACGACCCCGGACAATCCGTCAAATTTCGCTTCACCTACCCAAAAGGATTTAATGGATTTCACCGATACGAGGTTGTGAAGCGGACGCAACAGTCTGTGGTATTGCGGCACACCATAGAGATGTCATTGCACGGCTCCGCCTGTTTGACCTGGCCGCTATTTATCAGGTCTCTGCATGATGCATTGCTTGAGGACGCTCTTGCCACTGCTCAGGCGTCGCTTGGAATGATTCCGCAAATCCGGGCGTGGTCGCCCTGGGTAAAAGTGGTTCGATGGATAACTTCCGGTGGTAAAGCACCGTCACAGATTCCCCCCGACATCCTTTTTCACCGGAGCGCAAAATACCGCGCCCGCTGAAGATCACGGCCTGCTCTGATGGTGAGGTTTGCCGTGCCGCATTTTGTTTCGGGTATCCCAGGATACCGGCTGAAGATTTCAAAGACCATTGCAACGGCCGTGGGCACTGCAGGGTGAGATTAATCGCCTGCGTTGGAGTGATCATAGGGTGCTGAATGCAAGTCCATCCGTCTCCATATGATGCACGCCCTGGGAGAAAATGTTCTTGTATTATTCAAAGACCTCCTCTACATTATTGGTCACATCATAAAAACAGCATGCCCATCAGAGGAAACACACAAGCCGTCTGTTTCTGAGGATTGTAATGGAAGGATATGCCCGGATCCTTGATTATCAGGTACGGGAAGCGGCCGGAAACGCTGAATCATTTCATCGGAGAGGAATTGTTCCATGAAACAGGGTCTCGTATCCCAACCCATAGAGTGTGAAAGCCTTGATCACGCCATAGACATCTTTTTTCAAAAGGGATGGACAGACGGGCTCCCGGTGGTTCCTCCCACCAAAGACAAGGTGCTCCGGTTTCTTGACGCCGCCGGGCTGGAACCGGGGGACCTCCTGGGGGCCATTCCCGAGCGAAACAGGGTGTTTACTGCGGAAAAGGTCGCCATCAATGCAGTCATGGCCGGATGCCTTCCGGAGTACTTTCCCGTGGTGGTTGCGGCCGTACGCGGCATATCCCGTCCTGAATTCGGACTGCACGGGGTCACGGCGAGCA
Organism: Deltaproteobacteria bacterium; assembly: GCA_021737785.1. NCBI lineage: Bacteria > Pseudomonadati > Myxococcota > Myxococcia > Deltaproteobacteria bacterium. The sequence goes on along the minus strand of JAIPDI010000016.1, from coordinate 42,942 downwards.
CCGCCGGGGCGGGAATTCTGATGGTGGTCAATGGTCCAATCTCAGAGGAATTGGGCCTCAACAACGGTCAAAATCTCATGGCTCCCGGATATCGTGCCAACGCCACCATCGGGAGGGCCGTCAGACTCGCCCTGTACAACCTCGGAGGGAGAGAGTTCGACAGGACGACCCTTGGGCATCCGGGGAAGTACACCTTCTGTTTCAGCGAACAAGACAGCCAATGGGAACCGCTTCATGTGGTTCGGGGACTCCCGAGGGAAACGAGCGCCGTCACTGTTTTCGCTGCCGAGGGCCCCAACCAGATCCAGAACCACAGCGCATTGAAACCGGAAAACATCCTGAACACCATTGCCGACCGAATGCGGGCTCTGGGGAGTTTCAACATGGGGGGAGATGTTGAATGCGCGGTGATTATCTGTCCTGAACACTATCAAACCCTCATTAAGGGGGGCTGGACGAAAAAGGGGGTGCAGGAATATCTCTTTGAAAAGGCCTGCCGCCCCCTGGCGGACCTGAAAAGAGGGGGGCTGGATGAGACCCCCCTGACATCGGAAGATGAAGAAAAGATGGTCCGGGCCGTTTCCGCCCCGGACCGGATCCTGCTGATCATGGCCGGAGGAGTTGCTGGAAGGTTTTCAGCATGCATGTTCGGATGGTTCAACCGGAAGATGTCCAGGGCGGTTAGTGAATCGATCGGTCCGCCTTGCGCAGGCGACACCTGAACGGTCACCGGGATTCCGTTGGAATTCTTGAAACAGTGAAACAGAATAAGGGGAGATAGATATGTCCATTACAGTGCTGGATCCCACCAATGCGCCCGTCAAGACAGCCTTTGACACGGCGCCCCGGCCTGCGTCCCTGAAAGGACTTACGCTGGGGCTCATTGATAATGGGAAGCGGAATTCCGATTACCTGCTGAAAGGGATTGGGCGCCGGCTGAAACATCTGCACGGATTTGAAGGTGAGATCCTTCTCAAGAAGCCGTCCCCTTCCCATGGGGTTTCCGAGGATGCGGCACGGCAATTGGCGGAAAAGGCGCAAGTGGTGGTGGCCGGGATCGGGGACTGAGGTTCATGCAGTTCGGGCAGTGTGCTCGACGGAATCATCATGGAACAGTTTGGGATTCCGGCCGCCGTCATCTGCACGGAACCCTTCACCTCATCAGGAAAGGCCATGGCTGTAGCCCACGGGTTTCCCGATTATCCGTTTGTGGTCATTCCCCATCCCATAAACGCGACCCCCTATGAACTGCTTGATCAGTGGGTGGAAGATTGCCTGCCGCAGGTTGTCCGTCTCCTGCTCGGTTGACGCGTCGACTTGAAACTGAAACTGTCAAGAGCGTCCGGGCCGGGAGCCTGTTCTGTTGCCGGACCTTAGGCCCTTTGTCTGCAACTTCTCTGCAACGTGCGAAGAAGTTTGCCCGGGGGCGGCCGCCGGACGATACGAGCACATTTTATTGCAGCTCTTGGGCAGAGGCCCCCACGGGCGTCCTCGGGGGACTCGGGTGCAACCTGTTTGGTTGTGGCCGTGTGGCCGCCTTGGAAGAACTTGGCACCAGTGTTCCGGAAGTTGCGAGGAGGGTTGATTCGCGGAAGGGTCAAGGAGTGGGGCGGCACCACCATCAACGCCGGCATGTGGGCCCCCAAGAATCCGTTTCCTTTTGAATCCGGAGGGGTCATCCGCATGGTGGTTGATTTCCCAGACCCGGAGAATTCACCCATTATCAGCCCTCCGGGCCGGTCAGGACAATACAGGAGTCCCCATCACGGCGATCAGGCCGAGCCCTGGGCCCGGGGAAGACAGATTCCCATTCATTTTCATAAGACGGAAAAACTGGATAAACCCTTGATATTCAAGCCTGACCAAGTGAAGTGACGAAAATGCCAAAAAAGCCCACCTATGAAGAATTACAAAGGCAAGTTCTGGAGTTGCAGAGTGCTGAGCTTGATCGCCGGAGGATGGAAGCGCTCCTCAGGGATGAAGTCGTACGCTGGCGCCTTCTGTTTGACCAATCAAGAGATGGGATTGTTATCCTTGACCAAAATGGAAAGGTGTATGAGGCGAATAAGCGATATGCGGAGATCCTCGGTTACTCCTTGGAAGAAATGCATCAGCTTCATGTATGGAACTGGGACATTGTATTTACGCGGGAACAACTCATAGAAATGATCCGGGAAGTCGATGATTCAGGGGCTCACTTCGAGACGCAACAACGTCGCAAAGACGGCACCATCGTCGATATAGAACTCAGCAATAATGGGGCGGTTTACAGGGGCCGAAAGCTGGTATTCTGTATATGCAGGGACATCACGGATCGCAAACGAGCGGAGAATGAACGGATTAGACTCATTAAAGAGCTTCAGGAAGCTTTAGCAGAGATCAAAACGTTAAGAGGCATACTGCCCATTTGCTCTTATTGCAAGAAGATTAGAAATGATAAAGGGTACTGGGAGCAAATTGAAGTATATTTTAAAAAACATTCAAAAGCAGAATTCAGCCACGGCCTATGCCCGGCATGCGCTAAAAAATTTTACCCGGATTTCTTTGATCAGGAAGAATGATCGGATTCAAAGAAGATCCCCTGGGACGAGACTGACCGTATATTTCACTGAAATTCGGCAAGGGCGGAAGCGCTGTTGATCAGTTTATAGCACAGGGACTGTATCAGCTTGACGCCGAGGGTGGGGGATGCGCTGATGACCGCTTCTATCTCGATCCTGGGAAGACACAGGACCACGCAATCAGTGGCCGCCACAACCGTGGCTGTCCGGGGGGTGCCGAGGATAGCACCGATCTCGCCCACGAAATCCTGACCGGTCTTGGCCTCGATCGTGTTTATCTTCTTTCCCCGGACAAAGATATCCAAGGATCCCTTCTGAAGAAGAAAAAACCGGGTGTCAACGTCTCCTTCCCGAAGAAGGACATCCCCCTTTGCGATTTCCCGGCGGTAGTCCGCCATGTCCGGTTTGCTCATGCTCCGTCTCCCAGAAACCGATTGCAGTGGATTACCGCCCGGAAATGGGGCGATTCGCCTTTTTGGGCTGACCCCGAGCCCCTGTGTCAACACCGGGAACAGGGCAAAATACCGGAGGCCGCTTGTGGTTAGGTGTCCTGCCGAGCCGTAATTCGCTTGTTGGATGCTTCAATGATCTTATCGATCAATACATAATAAGGACTCTCAGTGGGAACAGCCTCTTTCAAGTGCTCTACATACTCCTGAATCTTTTCGAGTGCGTCCGCCTGGGCCTCTATGATGGTTTCATAATCCTTTTGGAGTCCAAACACCTGATCGATCCTCGCTCCCAGGGTTCTCAGTATCTTCTCCAGTTGATCCTCCGGAAGGTTATCCAGGTTCACCAGAGAACTCAAAAGCTGATTATGAAGTATTTTATAGGTCCGAAGGGTGTCTTCTGAATTGATGAAGCGTTTGTAATCCAATATTCTGTCGATTTTCAGTTTTACATCCTTGAGTGAGATCGGCTTTGTGATGTAATCAAATGCCCCGAGTTTCATGGCCTCCACTGCGCTTTCAACAGTGCCATACCCGGTCATCATAATGACTTCGGTCCCGGGCATATTCTCTTTGGCATATCTGAGGAGGCTCATTCCTCCTTCCTTATTATTTTTGTTGTCAGGCATATTCTTGTCGAGCAGGAAAACATCATATTCATTTTTCTTCATCAAGACCAATGCCGCGTCCACTGCGTCCGCAAAGTCCGCCTGGTACCCCAGATCCGCCATAAATTCGGCAAGCGTATCCAGAATCTCCTTTTCATCATCTACCACAAGTATTCTTGATTCCATCCAATGACCTCCTCGACAAGATTCATGCAGGTCCTTGCAGCACCCGACTCCCCGTCCGGACCCCTATCCCGCATGCCTGGTCCCCGCCAATTCATAGGAATCCAGGTGGTACCGCTTGATCTTTTCAACAAGCGTGGTCCGCTTCAGGTTCAATAGTTTGGCCGCCTCATTCTTTACCCCTTTGGCCTTCTGCAATGACTGGAGGATCAGTGCCTTTTCAAATTCGCTGACCGCCGTATTGAGGCATATCCCTTCATCTGAAATGCCGATTGGCGGTTCTTCCATCTGGATTTCAATAGACCCGCGTATCCTGCCGGGCAGATCGTATGCCTCTATTGTCCCCTCCTGCTTCAAGACCGCCAGCCTTTCGACCAGATTTTTGAGTTCCCTGACGTTTCCGGGCCACGGGTAGGCAGATAGAACATCTAAGGCCTGTTTGGAAAATCCTTCGAGCCTATATTCATTTTTTTCGTTGATGACCTGGAGAAAATGTTCGGCCAGAAGGGGAACGTCCTGCCTTCGGCACCGGAGCGGTGGCAGGGACAGCGGGATGACGCACAGTCTGTAGAAGAGATCTTCCCGAAACAGCCCTTTTTCCACCCGATCTTCAAGATTTCGATGGGTTGCGGCAATGATCCTGATGTCCACCCGCAGGGTGTCATTGCCTCCGACCCTTTCAAACTCGCTCTCTTCCAGGACCCTCAATATCTTGACCTGAAGATCAGGACTCATATCGCCGATTTCATCCAGAAAGATGGTCCCTTTGTCCGCCTGCTCGAACTTGCCGGTCTTATTCTTGAAGGCCCCGGTAAAAGCACCGCGGACGTGCCCGAACAGCTCACTTTCCAGAAGATTCGCCGGAATCGCCCCGCAATTGATGGAAACAAAGGCCTTGCGGGCCCTTTGAGAGTTTAGATGGATGGCCTTGGCCGTCAACCCTTTGCCTGTTCCGGTCTCCCCGTAAATCAAGATCGTACTGTCGCTGGCCGCCACCTTTTCAGCGACCTTTAGAACTTCCTGGATTTCGTTGCTTTCTCCAATAATCCCGTTAAGTTCCATTCAAAATACCATCTCTCTTTGTCAAAAGATCTTCCACGTTCCTGCGTTCCCGGAAAATTGACCGGAAGGATCCAGATCGTGTCAACTTCCTTTTTTTCTTTGTAAAAGACTTTAAAGAAAACAGGCGGAGGTGTCAACAGAGAATCTTCCGAAGGACACGTCCCGTATGACGCCGGTACTGGTCGAAGCGAAGCGTAGATCCCGCAGCATGCGGGAATGTGCATTAATGGATGCGTAGAAGACGCTGGAAGTCCAGCGCTAGACTCTTTATGTGTAACTTCTCTGCAACCTGCGAAGAAGTTTGCCCACGGGCGTTCAGAACGCTTCCGGGACTTGGGTGAAACCTGTTTGGTTTCGGCCGTCAGGCCGCCTTAGGAATGACAGCCCATAGCGCATCGGCCGTGGACGGATAGTGGATTTTCCGACCTCTGGCCTCCGGCCTCCATTGCGCTGGCTGTCTGGTACGAAACTTGCTTTCTCAAATTAGATCCGTCAGCTCATGGCGGCTCTCGATGCATTCGGGGGATAAACCAGGGAAATCGAGGCTGGCAAGCCGTTCCTGTCACCGGTGCTCCACACTCCCGTTAACTTCTAAGATTAAAGGCGCTGCTGTTGGGCAATAACACAGATATTACAATGAGCCAGTACAGAGAGTTGTCCCGGCTGGTATACACCGCATCAGGCATATACCTGCCGGAGAGCAAGCTTGGACTGCTCAAGGCCAGGATTGCCAAACGACTGAGAATCTTGCGTATCGATACCGCAAATGAATACATCTCGCTCGTCAGACAAGATGCTCATGAGTTTAGAAACTTCATTGACGCCATCACGACCAATCACACCTTTTTTTTCAGAGAAAACGGTCACTTCGAATTCATATTGAAGCATATTGACAAATCCAGGCACCTGAATATCTGGAGTGCGGCCTGCTCCACCGGGGAGGAGCCCTATTCACTGGCGGTTCAGCTGGTGGATAATGCATATGACTTTCATCTTTATGCCTCGGATATCTCCGACTCTGTCCTAAAGATTGCAAAAACCGGCATCTACCCTAAAGAAAGAGCACAAAGGGTCCCGCTGCCGATACTCCGCAAATATTTTCAACAGGGCCGCAATGAGTGGAAAGACTATGTGAAGGTGCGTGGTGAGGTGAAAAAATTTACAACATTCGGGAAGCATAATTTACTCAGCGATTCATCTCGCCAACAGTTCGACATCATATTCTGCAGAAACGTGATGATCTATTTTGACAATGAGACCCGGCAGAAGGTGGTGCTAAACCTTTGCCGGGCATTAAGAGCCAAAGGCTATCTTTTCGTCGGGATGTCTGAAAGCCTTCGAGGGATAGAACATGGGCTCAAACATGTGTCGCCGGGTGTTTATAGAAGCTGACGTCATCGTCGCTGGGCAGGGAAAAAGATGAAAAAAAACATCAGGGTATTGATTGTTGATGATTCAGCCGTTGTGAGAAAGGTATTATCGGAGACCCTGTCGCGCCAAAGGGGAATCGAGGTCATCGGCACGGCGCCCGATCCATATGTGGCCAGGGACAAGATTGTCACATTGAATCCGGATGTCATCACCTTAGATATCGAAATGCCGCGCATGGACGGGATCACCTTTCTCAAGAAATTAATGAAATTCTATCCGATTCCCGTCATTATCGTCAGCTCGCTTACCCCGAAAGGGGGAAGAGTGGCCATGGAGGCCCTCTCTATCGGCGCCCTTGAGGTGGTTTCAAAGCCGTCCACCGCCTATTCCGTGGGGGACATGGGTATTCAGTTATCCAATAAAATCCGGGCCGTGGCCAATGTCAACATGAAGGCGAAAATGGCTGAAAGGGCGTTCACCGCCCCCCCCAAAGCAGTGTTGGGTTCGCGCGCCATGACGGCCACGACCAATAAGATTATTGCCATAGGGGCGTCCACGGGCGGGACCGAGGCGATTAAGACCGTCCTGATGGGCCTCCCTTTCAACTCACCGGGAGTGGTCGTGGTTCAGCACATGCCGGCCAAGTTCACCACCTCTTTTGCTGAAAGGCTCAACTCCCTGTGCGACCTGTCGGTCAAGGAGGCTGGCGACGGAGACACCGTCACCAATGGGTGCGCCCTGATTGCACCGGGGAATTTTCACATGCTGCTCAAACGGAGCGGCGCCAGATATTATGTAAGGGTCAAGGAGGGCCCGATGATCCACCACCAGAGACCCTCGGTTGACGTCCTTTTCAATTCAGTGGCGGATTATGCCGGCGCAAACGCCCTCGGCATCATTCTTACAGGGATGGGGGCGGACGGTGCGGACGGGCTGTTGAAGATGAAACAGGCAGGGGCCAAGACCCTGGCCCAGGACGAAAAGAGCTGCGTCGTATTCGGCATGCCCAAGGAGGCTATTGAGCGCGGCGCCGTAGACAAGGTGATGGGGCTGGACAAAATTGCCCAGACAGCGCTCAATCTGATTCAATCACCTTAGCCATCCCGTCACCCTACTTTTTATCCAGCACCCTTCGAACGGTTTCGGCAACAGTACCGATGGTGGCCGGCTTTCGAAGAATCTCCCGTACGCCCATCTCCCTGGTCCGGGCTTCGCCGATAACCTCCCCGTATCCCGTGCAGATAATGATGGGGATATCAGCCCGGATATCGATCAATTTTCTGGCCAATACCTCCCCGGTCATACCGGGCATGGTCATATCCGTGATCACCAGACTAAATTCATCAGACCGCTTCCCGAACACCTTGAGTGCCTTCGCCGGATTGTTCTCCACATGTACGCGGTAGCCGAGGCTTTCCAGCACCTCCCGGGTAATATCGGCAATCTCCTTTTCGTCGTCCACAAAGAGAATTCGTTCCTTTCCGGTGGGAATCGGTCGGGGCCGCCGGGTCTCAGCCTCGGATTTCTCTTCGATAACAGGCAGAAAAACCTCAAAGACAGACCCCTCACCCGGCCTGCTGCCCACGGTCACCGCGCCATGATAGCTTTCAACAATCCCATACACCACCGACAGGCCCAAGCCAGCGCCCTCGCCAGGCTGTCTGGTGGTAAAAAACGGTTCAAACACACGCTTCATGACCTCCGGCTCCATGCCGATGCCCGTATCTTTGACCCGCAGTCTGACATATTTTCCCGGCGCCATGCCCACCGGAAAGGACGACGTTTCCCCTGCGTCTATATTATCAAGACTCACCTCAAGAATACCCCCTGCTTCCCGCATGGCATAAAACGCATTGGTGCACAGGTTCGTGACCACCTGATGCAGTTGTGTGGGATCGGCCATCACCATCCGGAGATCGCCGGCGATCTGAGGATTGATTTCAATGGTCTTCGGCAGGGAGGCCCTCATGAATTTCAAGGTCTCCTTAACAATAGCCCTCATATCCAGCGGCTTTGGGGCATGCTGTTGCTGGCGGCTGAAACTGAGGATCTGGCCCACCAGATCCGCTGCGCGGGAACAGGCCCTTTCTATTCTCTGCAGGTTGTTGATTACCGCGCCGCCGTCCTTGAGAATTTCGAGCGCGTATTCCGTATTGGCCGAGATAATCCAGAGAATATTGTTGAACTCATGGGCAATACCGCCTGCGAGGGTTCCGATGGCCTCCATCCGCTGAGTCTGTTGCAGAATTTTTTCAAGTTCTCTCTTTTCTTTTTCTATCTGTTTGAGTCCGGTGATGTCCCGAACCATAATGAGGGCGGCCCGCTGATTTTCGTGAAAGGTGGGAGAGATGCTTAACTCCACATCCAGGGGAGTCCCATTCGGGTTAAACAGCACGGTTTCAAATCTCTGATCTTCCTTTTCCCCCGAAACAAACCGCTCGTAGGATTCCACAACGCTGGTCAATTCATCCGGATGAACATGATCGAAAAAGGGGGTTTCAAGGATTTCCTCTCGCGCAAATCCGATCATGTCGGCCAATCGTTTATTGCTGAATCGGATGATATCATTCTGAATAATGCAAATGCCGTCGTTGGAGCTTTCAACGATATTGCGATATTTCTCCTCGCTTTGGATAAGCGCATTTTCTGAGAATTTATAATCTGAAATATCCCTATTGCTGTAATACCTTCCCAGCCACTTCCCTTCCCGGCTGTAAACCGGTCTGCAGATGTGCCTTATCCATCGCACGTCCCCATCTTTTCGGACAATCCGGAATTCCTTCTGAAACGCCTCCTTAATGGTGAAATCCTCATTAAAGTGATTAAGGATTTGTTCCCTGTCTTCCCTGTGAATGATATCGGTAATCAGATTCGGGTTCTCCAGGAACTCCCTGCGATCATATCCGGTGAGTTGCCTGCACGAAGGCGTGACATGTGCAGGTTTTCCATCAGATCCAAGCCACCCATTCCAATCACAGGCAAAATGGGCAAAAGGGCCGAATAGGTCTTCGCTCCAAGGGGTTACGTCGCCGGTCTCCTTTAGATCCAATCGGTCGTCTTTTTCTTTGGACATTCGGAATGGTCCTCAATGTTTGGGGGTATTTGTCATCTGTTTAGCTTCTTTCGGGAATTATAGAGTTATTCAACAGGAATGTTTTCTTGTCAAGGAATTCCTGACACAACCAGCCACTCTCATTCTGGGGCCTGAGAGCTGCAATGCCAAGTTCGTGGTGTCGCCGTAAGGCGATTTTTCAAGGCCTTACTGCCCCGCTGCAAAGTCATCTCATCGCTCTTAAAACTAAAATGAGAGTTGCTGTGACACAACGCGGGGCGGAGTCGTCTTCTCCGGAGATCGAATCCAGTGCAGGAGCGGATTCAGGTTCCTCCGGCCGACCATTTCAAATATGGGAAGGAATCAATGGTGCGTCATGGCCTGAGAGCATGCCCAGTCTCTCTTGCTGCGCTCTGCCATTCGCCTTTTCACCTCTTCCCTACCGAGACCCATCATGATCTGGTAGGCATTATATTTTGTCTTACAGAAATAGATGTCAAAAGGATGTTTATCCCCTTGGTTTCGGAAGATCCTGATCCCGGGAATCCCGCTCTCCCGAATAGACTCAAACCCGGTGTTGATCAAAAGCGGTTCCACGTCATGCCTGTTCTGCCAGGGGATACATGCCCCCTCCATGCCAAGGGATGGGTCCATAATGGACCGGATCTTTTCCGTTACCCCTCCTACGGCCAGGATGATTTCGCCGGTCAATGACCCGGTCACGCCGAATTTCTGATTCACGGGCTGGCCCAGATAATCTGAGATAAGGGCTATATCGATGGCAATGGATGCACTGTCACCTTCTACGCCGCCATGAGCTTGAATATAATCCACATACATTTCATATCCCACATAAGGGGCCCCTGCCTTTTCCAGCACCTTCTTGATGGAGGCCCGCACATTCTGGCATGCGGCCTTGGCAATATCGCCCAGATTTCCCGGGGCCACCATGGTATCGGCGGCCCCCCCATTGATCTGACAATGGATGGGCAGGGGCATACCGTGAGTCTCGCCGCTCGAAATGGAGCGTATGACGGCAAGGCCCACCACGTAACCAACGGCATCTGTCATGGAGGTAATATACTTTTTGAGATCTTTCCTGCTCTCAAAGATCTCTTTTGACAGGGCCCCTTCGAGACTCATGTGGGTGTTGAGAGCGGTTCTGACATGAGATGCCTCAACCAGGGGCGAATTCTTAAGGATGGCCTCGAATTCAGCGGTCTTGATGATACCGTTGATGGGTCTCAGTATAGCACTCAATTTCCTGTCCGAGGCCCTGGAGCGGAGTTCTTTGATGATCTCAAGAACAGCCCCCCTGGAGAAATCCCGCTGTTCCAGTCTGTAATCAGGAGGAAGGGATTTCCCGATAATCTTTTCGCACCGCTCCCGGACGCCGTCATGCCCCTCTTTCTTCAACACCTCCCCCCATGCGTTCTCAAATTCCCTGCCCAGATCAATTGTCTCCTGTTTGATGTACCTGGCCACCTGCATGATGTTTTCCGGGGTTTCGGGTACGGCGCTTTCCATTTGAATGACCTCCCCACGGTCCTCAATGCGGCTCATGAAAGCCCCATCGCCTTCTTTCCTCAGATAGGCCAGGGTATCGTGATTGCAACATGCAATAATAATGTTATCCGCCTTGAGGCTGTCCTCCGATCGGTCCGCTGCACCGCTTCCGGTAGATCTTCCACCTTCCAGAACAAACCGCTTGTTTTGCATGATTTCCAGGAGGTCAGACATGTACCCTGTCTTGATCAGGGTCTTGAGTTCGTCGATGTAGATGATGGGGGCCTTTGCGTGTGCCCCTAAAAACGCTCTTTTGTGAGCGGGCGTGTGGAGATGACCCGATTGATAGGGGTCATGACGGAACCCGCCCTTCATATTTCTGGCACTGGGTTCCGATATTCTTGCCATCAGGTCCTTATCTTTTGTAGGATCATATAAGACTTCAGGAACCATATCGAGGATGTGCTTCATCTCGTTCCGTTTGCCGAGCAGGTTTTCCCGTTGAATTTTTTCCTGAGCCCTATGGTTATTTTCCTGCATATACATAAATATGGCTCCAATGCCTGCAAGCCCGGCAGCAATAAACGCAGGCGGAAAAAAGAGCCCTGCCGCCACGCTCACGCCTGCCATGATGAGAAGCCCCCATCTCACTTTTCTCACAGAGCGGATCTGTTCCGACAGGCTGAATTCGCCCACGCTCTCCTGGGCAGATTCAATGGACGCATGTATTTCGGAGATATATGCATCTATCTTGTGAGGATTCTCATATGCAATCCGTATGTGATTTTTGTCTTTTCCAGGATAGGCGATGATCGAATCGCGCGGCCTCAGATAATCGCCCATGGACCTGTCCAGCACCTCGTTGAACATGTTGGCGATCATCGATTTTCCGGTCCCCGGCCGCCCGACCATCAGAACGTGGCCCTTGTTCTGAGCAATTTTTCGGACCGCGTCCTTTGCCCTGGTCTGAAAAATCACCTTCTCAATGGGGTCATCGGGCACGGATACCTCTGAGGTGTCCTCAAAAAACTGGAGGTGCTGATTTAGAACGGCCGGGTAGGCCATCAGCTCCTCAAGAGAGGCATCGTCGCTTACGGTGTAATCACTGGGCATTTTGGTAGCCTGCTGCAGAGTCGAGGAGATAAAACCTGCCGGATTCACACATAGAGGCCCTCTTGCTGATCTCTGAATAAAGTTGGGGCAAATCCGTTTTTATCGGCTCAAGGGCGCGCACATTGTGCATGACGGACAGGCAGATGTAGACCCTGCACTCTCCCGACTCCATGCCGGGGACATAGCTGAACGAAACCCCAATCTGATGACTGCTCAACGAACTAATGACCGCATCCTTTTCATCTGTGCCAAGTCGGCACGATTCAAAGACCTCTCTGTATATCTGAGGCGGATCTGCATGTGAATAATCGATCTCCATCTTCCTGTTAAAAAACAATCTGAACGGTCTGGCATGTCCCTCTGTACATTTCAGGAAGGCATTTCGCAATTCGGGGTTCCGCTCTATGGATTGTTCCAGAAGTTGCAGGTATCGTATCCGTTTTACGTCTGCAATCCAGAACTGGACGTCATCGTTTGCGTCAAGGACACAGGCCTTCACCTTGCCGTCTTGAATAAATCGGATCAGTCGGTGGGATCTTTTGGGGTCAAAGGCACGGAAGTCGAACCCCCTCATCTCAAAAAGGTCGTCCGCTATATATGCACCTCCAAGAATTACAGCCACTTCCTGATTGATGTTTTTCACCACATAGTCAACCTTTTCTTCAATGGCGCCTTCCAGTTTCAGAAGGGATCGTTCGTTTGCCAGGTCTTCGCATATCCCCACAATGTCCGCGACCTTACTCAAATCCAGCCCTCTCAGTCTTTTTGCAATGGGGGCATAGGGAGTTAGAAATCCCTCGATTTTTCTGAAGTGGGCCTTCAGGGCCGCATCTTCAAGATGAGGAGCTGACTTCCGGGGGGGGGCCATCAGAACCTCGCTGGACTGGATATCTTTTCGACGGGCGGAGCGACGAATCCATGCGGGAAGGCGATTGCGTATCTTTTCTTTCACCTGGGGAACAATAGGCGTGTAATAACGGATATCGCACCCCACAAGGGTCTTTAATACCTCTATCGGATCCGGGCTGAGCAGATACCTGCCAAGATCGGAAATGCAATATACCATTGGAGAAGCAGGCGTCGCCTCGACCCCAAACCGATTCACGTCCATGTCGGTGAATCTGCCTCTGGAAATGATCCACATATCATCCGGGCGAGCTGCACCGTCCCCGGAATGAGGTATAGATGCCACCATCTCAAACACCCTCCCGTCCCAGAATATGCATGACAGTATCTGAGGTCGACCTTTTTTTCGCCCTATCCGGGCTGGATAGAAACAGGGGATTCATTCCGGTGCAGGGTGAGGCACCTTTCTGATATCCATCTATGATAGAGGTTCACAGGTTCTACGTCTCCCTCTACGGGGTTCAGGGTTAAGGGGTACGCAAGTGAGGTGTAACTGGATATAAATAGACCCAATCTTGGAAAAAATTCAAGGAGGATTATAGGGGGGATGAAATAGGTATCCTGACTACCTCCTTTTCACCTATTCCAACCCCATATGGGAGGTCATGTAAACCTGGAGGCTCCTACCGGAATTTGTTAAGTTCAGTTTCCTTCTGATATTCTTGCGGTGGGTTTTGACCGTTGACAGAGAGATGTGAAGGTGTTTGGCGATTTCCTCGCTCCTCATGCCGTTTTTGATCATGGCGGCGATGCGCATCTCGCTGGCCGATAGCGGCTGGGCCGATGACGCGCCACTGTTGAAATCCAGGCTCAGGTTTTCGATATTCCACATCAACTGGTTAAGCTCCACATAGTATTTCCCTATCCCTTCATCACGGAGAAGCTTTTCCACGATAGGAAGGATAAGCGTCCTGGTTCGCTGAAGGACACGCCTTTCAGATTCCTTCCGGGTACCATCCAGGTTCCGTGCAAGCACCGACAGGGCGTGGTTGGTTTCCATTAACTGGTTATTCAAATTCTCGAGCTCCGATTTACTGTGAAGGAGGTTTTTCTCGCTGATCTTGAGTTGATTCACCCTTTGTTCCAACTCTGCGTTGGCTTTTCGAAGCAGCCGCTCCGAATGCCATTTGGCACCGAGGGCTGTTGCAAATTGCCTCAGTTCTGGCAGGTGAAACGGTTTCTGAACATAAAGCATCTTGTCTTCCGGCAGAATTCGTGAAACGATCTCCGACGGGTCGATATCGAAACATCCCGTTACAACCACAAAATTGACATCAGGATCGAGCTGCCGGATCTGCTCTCCGGTCCACAGCCCATCCGGGCCGGGCGGCATCTTCATATCGAGGAAAATGACGGCAAACGGTGCCTCGGCGTTCAGGGCCTCGCGTACCGCATCGACCGCCTGATCCCCCTGGGTCCTGAGGGTCACATCAAATTGAAACTCCGATCCGGAGGTGGCACTGACAGATGAAAAGGCATCGTGATAAATATCGAGCGCATCCGGTTCATCGTCAACAGCAAGTATTCGGACTTGTTTCAGCATGGGCGTCTCTTCGGTTGTCTCTTCCGCATATCCTTTGAATAGGTCGCAGACCGCCCAATAGCCGGTCCTGCAAAAAATGCTCGGTCGAGGGGGAGCATATCATCACCCCAAAAATCATGTCAAGGAATCCACCCCTGCAACAGCAATTCTCATTTTGCGATTGATGATGTCACATATCCCGTTCGTAGTGTCGCCGTCAGGCGATTTTTCAGGGCCTGAAGGCTTCACCACAAACGGATCGTATCGCTGCAAAAAGCAAAAAGAGAATTGCTGCCCCTTTAAACGCTTAACCATTTCAGATCATATGCGTTTTGGCGCCTGGCTGGCGGTCCGATCAAGTAGGGTTCCGGACGATTTTTTATTTGGTCGTTATTTTTGCTCTTTTAATGAACTTGTTTCATCTTTTGCCGTGGCCTGACCCGCTACGTTAAAATTGAGGCATCCGCGTCATTGAAAAGGGGAGAACCATGTCCCAGGGTCTGGATTTGATTATTGTGGATAATGATCCGGTGGACATCTGTGTGGCATCAGACATCACGTATCTTCTTCTAAAACCTGTCAGATTATACGCACTGCAGCTGGCTGTGAAAGCGATTGCGAGCAAATATATAAAGTTCGCGAAAAAGCTGATGGCGGAGCCTCACCTTACTGAAATCGTTCAAAGACTTTAGTCAATTGCAACGGGTATCATCATTCCAGGCCCCAAGAACGCCGGGGATGATTGCAGCGACTTGTAGGATTCCGGAAAGGTTATATAAAGGCAGGGTCCTCGAAATCTGCCCGACCACGGAAATATAAGCGGAAAGAGGGGATGTGAATAGTACCCGGCCGCCTTGGGTTAGGGTGTGCAGATTGAGAATGAAAGGTCTCACCAGAATAGCAGTGACGCAAACAAAGCATGTTTCCATAGGTATGGATCGCCAGCCCTTACAATCGGCCGCGGCCGGCAATACGCCCGTTATGGATGCGTTGCCGATTCACCATCTGTTCCAGTTCCTGATCCCGAAGAAGGTTTTGCCTCACCAAATATTCTCCGATGCGACGCTGGAGCCGGCGCTGACGCCCCAAAAGGGCCATCACCTCAAAACGGGTTAAATATCCTGCACGGATTGCACTCTCCCCGAATTTCTCACCGGATCGCCTTTTCATGAGGATCATCCGGATTTGCCGTTCAGAAAGTTTCTGCCAACTCAGTGCAATCTGTCCGATCGTGGGACGCTGTTTTCTCTGCCATACAATGGCGTCTATGAGCGTCTGCCACGATATGACGCCGGTGTAATAGAGAAACTGACCGATCAATAGGTTTCGACTGGGTGCATTTCCGGTGAAAAAATGATCCGAAGGCCTTTTGCGCCGATTTCCTTGGGCGTTCTTCTCCGCCCTTGTCTTGCTCGAATCCACCTCGTTACCCAAAAAGATCGCCCCATTGCTCGTAATAATGGGGAGGAGGCTATGGTAAGCGGATGTCGCCTCCACAAATCGTGCAGCCATTTTGGCGGAATCCTCTCCGATGCTGCCCGCCCTGTCCGGATGGGTTTCGAGGGCTCTTTTCCGATAGGCCGCCTTCAGACCCGATGGTTGAAGGTATTGGAAAAATTCCAGCGACGGTTGGATATGAGGACCAAAAAGAACGCCACACGCCTTGCTTGCCTCTGTCATTGTTAACGCTGTCATACGTCTCAGCCCCTGATCTTATCTTTATCTTTTAAAAAAACTATCAGATGGAACCGACGGAGGAATATAACCGACAAGATTATTAGTCCATATATTGGGTTTCTGTCAAGAGGAAAACCTCCATATGGTGATTTCCGGTTGAAAACTGCATCGCGGACCTACGGGTGCCGTTCTCTTCGCAATCCGGAGCCCAGACCGGATAAAAACCTTCCCAACGGCTCGTCAGATCCGAAGGAAGAGAGGTCTCCGTCATCTGGGTGACTCCCTCACCCTTTTTGATTCTGCCCGCCTCTCCTTCGCCACTTGATCAAAGACCGAAGAAAAATCCATCCCCTCCTGGAAACCGGTCGAATCCATATGCGCTCCTCTATTTTCAGAGGAATTTTCCACCGACGCCTTTTCAGAATCCGCAGACCCGGCCCTGTTTCCGGAATTGAACAAGGCCTGATATACCCGCCCCAACTCAATCCGGTTCAGCCTGAAACATACATGCTCATACACATCTCTGCTGATCCGTGCGGCGCCCGCGCCGATTCTTCGGGAATACCTGCGCCACCGTGGGGGGTCCAAATGGAGCTCTGCCTGAGGCCCCGGCCGCGTACGGTGGGAAAAAGAGGTCATCAGGTCCCCGTACGCCCTGTTGATCTCCTTTAATTTTTCCTCTGCCTTTTTTCTCAGTCTGGGGTCTTGGGTGAATCTGTCGGGATGCCAGACCCGAACCAGGTCTTTGTATCCCTGTTTGACCTCCTCTATAGAGGCGCCATGGCTGACTTCCAAGGTCTTATAGGAGTTGCGGATATTTATCACGATGTTTCTTGATCCCCGAACCGGAAAGATCTCACACGGAAACACTGAGCCATGGAGATTTTGTAAAACTACGCTTCTTGAAATTTCGCTTTTGTGCGTTCTACACGTTTCATGGTTCAGGGATTCTGCGTGCTCTTTGTGGCCTCGCCCCCCCTGCCTCATGGAATCTTCGTTCGGTTAGACCATCCTCTCCACCGCCCAACCTCGGCCTCTTTATTTGAGTTTTCCGTTGAGGCTATAAATAAACACCAAGACTTCGGCCACCGCCCGATACAGCTCAGGGGGAATTTCGTAATTTAGATCCAGCGTCTCCAAGACCTGGGCCAGGTCCTTGTCAGGATACACAGGCACATTGTTGTCTTTTGCCATCTCGATAATTTTTTCGGCAATGGCGTTTCTTCCCTTTGCCAGGACCCGGGGGGCGCGGTCCTTTTCCCGGTCGTATTTTATGGCCACGGCCTTTTTGGGATCATCCATTTTAAACCTTCAGGTCTATCAGACCGGTGCTCTCAGGAGGCAGGTCTTCGAATTCAAATTCAGATATCTTCTTCTCGGAGACAACGACATTGACGGCGACGCTTTTGAAAATATCCCCCAATATTGTTTTCAACCCATCAACATGACCATCCACAATTTCCTTTATGGGGAATTCACTCACAGAAAACTCTATGGTCAGGGACCTCCCGTTCAAGAACAAATCGCTCCTGATCCGACCGATCTTCTCCATATCCAACAGGAGGGAAACCCTGTAACCTTCCCCCTCTGTTGACCTCTTTTTCTTGGAGTAATAGACCTTTATTTTTCCATCCTTCTCCAGTTCTTTCATCGGAAGCAGATAGGTATACACCTGAACCGCTTCGGATCTCATGGACCGGGTTCCGGTGTCGTGCTGTTGCACAGTGATTTCCGTCAGGAGCTTACCCACTGTTTTGCGCAGTCCTTCCGGGTCTTTCATGTCGAGGATCTTCAAGGCAGGGTCTTTTCCGTCGAGAAATTCCCTCAGAACCAACAGGTTGGCCTTCAGGTCCTTGTTGATGACGTGCTTTATTCCGGAAATTTCGCTGGATTCTCGTGCGGGTATCTCGCTCTTCCCCTGAATGAACGGTTCAATGATCTTTTCAAGCTTTTTTTCATAAAAAATTCCTGTGTCCTCAATGAACTTCTTGAGCTGGGCGGCAATCCGGGGCACATCTTTCCCCATATCCATCGGCTCGAAATGAAACATGAGGGCCCTTACGGCATTGCCGAGTTCCGAATGTCCCGGCTTTTCAGGGCCAGCGGTCGGAAGCAGATCGCGAATCTGCGACTGAAATTCCTTCAGCAGGTGACGGGATGGAAACTCCCCCAAGATAAAATTCTTCTTTGCGGGTTCGGAAATTCCCGGTCCAGGGCCGCACAGCCCCAGCCTGAGCGACGCTCCTTTATGCATGACCTTTACATGGATCTCCTCTCCCAGTTTGACAGGGAACCTCACCTCGGCCATGGCGCGGAAGCGCCCAAAGTCCATGAAGGCCTTGCCGGCCCCCTTGAGTTCAAGGACCTTTCCGACCAATCTGTCCCCGACCCTGAGTTCTCCCTGCTCGGGGAGTGATTTTTCATTCCCCGATAATATGAGTGACTTCACAAGTGAAGCGATCTTCATCTGTCCGTATCTTAGGCCCTTATCGCCCGGTTTTCTGTCACAAAAAACAAGAAAATATGGCCATCCTTCCACTGCGAGCTTAGCCTTCCGTCATTCCGGCACGTTTCTAGCCGGAATCCAGAAACACGGCGGAGTGGATTCCGGCCAAGGGCATGCCGGAATGACGGGACAGCACACAGGCGTTTTGGTTGCGGGCATCCGCTTTAGTCCCACTATTGAAGGTAACACCACGAAAAGGCCGATAAGACATGGTGTGAAAAAAGAGTCCGCCTCACTCCCATATTAGCAAAAAGTGTTCCACATGCCTTCGCGATTCTCAGACCGGTTGGTGGGACTTTGAAGCCTTTATCCACAATATTCCCACCGGAAGTCGCCTCATGGAGGATGTCATTTTTTTGACATGATTTGGTGTCCGGGATGATAAACGTGGGCGGGATGAGGACCCGGTGGAGAGCGCGTGGAGGTGGGAAGATCTTAGCTGAAATGCTTTTATCGAATCCGTCAGGGGGGAGTTCTGTCGGGTCTGATTTCAAACCCATTCACAATTTCATACCCACCAGAGCCATTGCAAAATCCTGGAACATCTCCTCGTCAAGTCGTCCCTTCACCACATCCTTTTTTATGATGCCCAGGGCATTCAACGATCCGACCGGATCCTTGTATGGCCGCCAATTTGTCAACGCCTCATATACATCAATGATCGCCAGAATCTTTGATTCCGCCAACAGATCTTTCCCCTCCAGCTTCTTTGGATAACCTGAACCGTCGCATCTTTCATGGTGCTGCAGGGCGCCCAGCCTGACCCGCTTCTCCACTTTGGTCTGCACCAGCATATTGTACCCGTGCTTGGGGTGGGTCTTGATGAGATCAAACTCATCCGCAGTCAGTCTGCGGGGGGCCTTGAGAATGCTGTCAGGAATTTCGAGTTTTCCGATATCGTGAAACAGACCCATCAGACCGAATGACTTCAAATCATCGTACCCGTAGCCGGCCTGTCGTGAACAGGCCAGACAGTGCAACATCACGTTGACCGAGTGTACGGAGGTCGACGCATCCTTTAGGGTCACCTCCACCATCCTCTTTACAACCGCTTCATCTGCCAGATATTCTCTCAGGACGATGTCCACCGTCGCCCTCATATGAGGTACCACTTCGCCCACCGGCACGCTGACAGCCAAATCCAGTATCCTGGTCAGAAGCTGTTTTGACTCAAGAGGTTCCGTTTTCAGAATCGTCTTAAGCCGCTTATTATATTCCTGGTGCCGGGAAGATACGAAGTCGAGTTGGTCGTTTAAAGAAACATACAGGCGTTTAGGCACCATCCCCATTTTTACACGAATTTTATCAACATCCACTCCTCTCGGCTTATAGAGTACAAATCTTTCCGAGGTGGGATCCTGATAATATACATCGTAATTTCTATATCTCTCGACGTTTGTTGTTATCTCTACGGCCCTGGTCCTGTCCACAAGCGCGTCCTGTTCTTCGGGTTCCGAGGATTAAGTTTCAACAGCCTGAGATTTTCCGTTTTCAGGTGCTTCCTCTCCGCCCGTCCTCTCCTTCAAAAACACCTTTAAGTCCCTGCAGACCAGATCGGATGCCTGGGTCAGTAAGTCAACAAAAGTTTCCCGGTATCCCTTTTCCTGCATACTCTCCTCGATGATTTTGCGATATTTTTTCCGACCTTCGGAGACCGTTCCCCGCAATCGTTCCACGATTTCCAGAGGTTCCATCTCTTCAGGCAGTTGGAACCGTCCGACGATTCGGGTCGCCTCCCTTGCGATAAATTCCAGCTGGTAGTTGGGGCCTTCCGGAACCGTGCGTTCGTAGGTGTCGTGGTACATCACGGCATCGCAGATATCCTCGGGGATGTGAAATCGCTTCAAGACGAGCGCGCCGATCTCGGCATGGGTTGTTCCCACGATTCGTCGCTCCGCCTCCCGGGTCGGGATGCCTTCTGAAATCTTCAGGGCAATTATTTGGCGAAATTCCTCTTTAAAGTAAATCGCCAGGACCAGCTTTCCGATGTTCTGAAGTATGGCCACGGTAAAAAGGTCTTCCGGTCTCTCATAGCTCAGGATCTCTCCCATTACCCGGGAGACGGCCCCGCAAAACCGGGCCTGCCGCTGAAACTTTTCAAAATTAAACCCTTCAAAGTCGATGTGTTTTATAAAATGCGACATCAGGATGGATGAAGTGAGGATCTTTTTCATTTGGGCAAATCCCAATACCCTTACGGCAAATCCGATGGACCGGACTTCCCGTCCGTAATAGGCCGAATTGGCCATTTCAAGAAACCGGGTGGCCACATCCGGGGAGAGATTTCCCGCGATCTTTTCAAAATTGGCGTCAGGATCATCCAGCATGGAAATGACTTCAAAAACCGCCACATCCACCAGAGGGAGTTCCTGAATCTGCCTTTCAATGATTTCCTTTTGAATGGGTCCCTTCATATTGCTTCCTGAGAACTCCGATGATTATAGTTTTGAGGCCTATTTGGGATCATCCCGTTTCTAAGCTGCCCACTGGACTCGGTGTCTGTCACCTAATCTGCAGATTTTGTAGAAATTGGAGAGTTGGACGCACCATTTTCATGCCTTAACGCAAAACGCTCCTCAGCCCGCGACGTCCTGACCGATTGCGGTCACGTCTTCGCCAGGAGCCCTGCCTGAAAGATATCCCGTGAGACTGGAAACATGCACGTTTCATACCATCCGGATCATGAAAATTCTGTGTTACGAGAGGCGCCGTCTCGCTCCATGCATTGTTCTGTTTTTTTCGGCGAAAGATGCCCCGAGGCCATATTCATCGCGAGATGTCGGTTTTCTCTCAATAATGCTAAAGGAATCGGAGGATCCTGCCGATAAGATGGGTGGAGATAAATGACTCCTCGGAAAAGCGGATCAACAGGCAACCACCGGATAGAGAAACAGGCTATGATGGACAGTGTCAACACGGATAATCTCTTTGTTTATGCCTATCAACAACAACAGGCGTTGGAAAGCCTATCCAATAACGCCTTAAGCGCCGGTCTGGATTTATATAGAAAAGAGGACTACAAGGCCGCGGCCAAGGCGTTCCAGCGCGCAATCGATCTGGCGCCGCAATCCAATCTTGCCCCTGACGCCTGTAATTATCTTTCCATGTCGTATCTCAAACAAGGTGAGCCGGATAAGGCCATTGATGCCTACAAAAAATGGATTCAGTTAAACCCAGGCCAAGCCGACCCCCATCTTAAGCTCGGTAACCTCTATTTCTCCCAGAAACAACACGGCGAGGCGCTTGAAGAATTCTCTCAAGCGGTCAGCCTGGACCCGAGTGCAAAAAATAGGTACTCTCTGGGGCAGGCATATCTCTTCATGGATCGCTACAGTGAGGCTGAAACCCAATTCCGGCACGTTCAAAGACTCCAACCCAAGGATCCGGCCGGATATTACGGAATGGGGCTTGCCTACAGCAAACAGGGCCGGCATGAAAATGCCGTTAAGATGTTTGATCAGGCCATCAGATTGGACCGCGAGTTCTACGATGCCTACGCTGAGAAGGGGTATGCCTACGCTGATATGGGCAACATGGATGAGGCCCAGAAAATCTTTGAATTCCTTGAAGATGAAGATCCCGATCTGGCTGATATGCTCTCACGATACATCTACAAGGTGGATCCGCCAAAAATGGTATTTGCCTCTGCACTCGAAAGCACCTTCGCCTATCAGAGGCCGCGAAAAACCCTGGTCTCCGGCCTCGATTCCTATCTGGAAAATGCCAATGCTGAAAAGACATTCAAGATGGTCTTTAATTTTGACAAGGAAATGGACAGGGCTTCTGTTGAAGACCGTTTCAATTGGACGATCCAGAGGTCATTGATGGACGGCTCCGGTACTGCATATAATCTCGGGCTCTCCGTACCTGATACCGAGGTGGGGATCACCAGTTTTCCAGACTATGTCCTGTATGATGCAGACGCGCTGTCAGCCACCGTTCACTTCACGATTCAGCAAAACGAATCGGCTGACGGCACCATCGATCCTTCGCACATCGAGTTCAAATTCAGGGGCGAAGATAAGTGGGGCCTCTCCATGGATAAGGATGCCGACCAGTTTACAGGCTTTTCCGGGGTATTCTGATAGGATTTATGACCGACGATTTATCCTTGTCGATTGGATAACGGCCTGGAAACAGGAGGACGTGTACCGGTAACCGCAGAACGCTTCATCGAAGGCCATGAGAAGCCGCTCTTGGTTCAGTTTGCGCGTTGCGGGTTACGGGATGATTGAAACGCTGTTTTTGTGACTCTGATCTGCGACCTCTGACACCTGACTTCAGACCTCTACCCCTCGTTGCGAGCGGTTGTGGTCTGCCATGCCGCGTGGGCAAATAACAGGGCAAGGCACGAAAAGGCCACAACCACAAGTTTCACCACGACCCCTATCACCGCCCTCCATACCTGGTCCTCTTTTGAATCGTCCGCCCCCGTTGCCTTTGTTTCAGGGGTGCCGACAACGGGTGTGTTTTTTACGGATGGCGCATTCAATTCCTTCACAGGGGCAGATGCCGCATTCTCCAAATGTGTCCGAGGAGACATGGATACAGCGCTTAAAGACGAAACCGCTGAGACGTTGCCGTTTTCAATTTCTTGCGAGGCCTCCCGGAGGGCCGCTTCATCAGAATGGGCCTGCTCCTCTATCAGAGCCTTTCCACTTTCCGGCGGGTCCGTATTTTTCCTTTCTACGGATTCCCCCTGAGGAGCATGGTGGAAAACGTTTCCAGGCCTTTTAACTACGGACTCAGTAGTGCCCTCGTTCTGTCCCGGAGCGGAAGACACCTTGCTATCCGCAGGTCCGCTCTTCTCGACTGCTCCCCCGGATCCCGCCCCTTTTCCCGGGGGGGCCTTTGACGCTCCATCTGCAGGCGCCGCATGAGCCGCTACCGGGGTTGTGGATGTCGAAGGTAACCCCCCTGATTTTTTTTGGAGCTGCGGCGAAGGAGATGCCGTCGTGGACAGGGCGGTCGGATCCTTTACGTATTTTCCATAGACCCAGCCAATAAACCCGAAGGTATCTTCCTCCACAACCACCTTATACCACCCTTCCTTCTCATCACTGACAGTCACCTCAACGCCCTGATCAATCTGCGTTATGACAGGGTTTGTTTCCCCTGGTGCTTTTCTGACATTCACCCTCGCCGTGACTTCCCCGTTCCACGGGTCATAGGCCTCACAGCGGCCCGCCCAGCAAGCGATGACCCCTGCGCCCAAACATGCAAACCATTTCAACAGCCAAACGCGTCTTCTCAACATTTTTTCCGCCCGATCTTGATTTTCATCAGTTCACCATCGGCCCCTTTTGATTCATTGGGGATGTGCTTCAATCACTATTCCTGCCATAACAGCAACTACCATGCCATTTGTCTCTTATTCCTTAGGATTCTGGTTCAAAAAAATCAGAAAAATTCCTTTGTCCGTGGCTCTGTTCGAGGTGATTTTTGATTGTGTCCGTATGCGTTAGCCCCTTGATGGATGCCTCTCAACCGACCTCATGTTGTAGTAAAGGAGGATTTTACCGCTGTTGTTTCACTGGGGTATCTCCATGTGAACCCTTCTTTGGTTCCGACGCCGGACGTATGCGGCTTGGTTGTTAACGAAACTGAGAAGGGAGGGGATTATTTGATGTGTTGGGTGAGACAAGTCAAGTTTCTATTGAATTGTGTCGATAACAAAGAATAAGCGATTGTCATATAAAGGAGTTTAAGATGAAGATGTCAAGACCCATACTCGGACTTCAGCACACGCTGAACCCGCTTCATGTCTACTGTCGCCTTCTGGACGCCGGACTGAGCAGGGATTTTTCAGCGCAACTATGCCGATATTATGAAATATCCCTATTCAGGTGGATCGCACGGTTCACCCATTGATCCATCTCCCTCTTGTTCCTGGCCCAGGGCGAAGATCCTGAAACATGTTATTACGTGGCGCTATAATCGCCCCTGCTGAATTTCAGGACCTCAAGCGACGAAACGATGAGCGTCTGGTTCAGGATCTCTCTGAGCGGATCACCGTCAGGCAAGGCATCGGCCTTTGATGTCAAGCCTTCATATTGTTTTTTGATCTCATTGATCAACGGATCCATCTCACTCAGGCCGACCTCTCGATCACCCAACTTCTGGCGGTAGGCATCGAGCGTATCCAGAAGCCGCTCGGTCTGCTCCAGTACAGGAGTTGTGGTTGACAACGAAGAGGGATCGAAACATATCCCTCCAATCGGCTTCACCAACGAGGGGGCCTGTCCTGTTGATGTTGGGCTGGATACTGTCTCCATCGTTTCCTTCAATATCTCCCCAAATCGATTGTTCTGCGTTTGCTCGCCTTTCCGGAGCGCGGCACTACGGACAGGATCGAGAACTTCATTGATTGTTTCAACCTTCATTATATTTTCCTCCTTTGGGTTCTTATCGGCACCACTCGGGACCGGGAATGACCTGATGCTTCAACTTAAATCCTACTTCCCGGATCTTGTTGCAAGAACCATGCTACATCTGGGAATAAACCACAAAGCCCTTTGGTTTCAAATAGATGCATCCTTATACATAAGACTCAAGATCTGAGATAAGGGCTGCAACAGGGAAAATATTTCCCCTTCCCGTCGCCATCCAGCCATTCTTCAGGGGTGTTTGGCAGGCATCATCTTGATTTGGGCCGATCCTCAATCAAGCATTATCAAACAACAATCACAAACCCGGTTGATATCCACACCCCCATACAAACCATTTAAGTTTCTCCTCAGTCAACCGATATAAATACCTGAGGAGTTCAGCGGTTGAAAGTCGCTGATGATTTGAGGCAAAATAGTTGAGGACAAAATAATTAAATATTCCATAAATAATACAAATTACTTCAATTATAGATCCTTTGGCATCGGTTTTAAGGGAGATGGATCTGGAATGATGGAATGGTGGAATCAGTCCTCTTCATTCGGCTTATCCACATATTCCAAACTTGCACTATTCCGATTGGGGGGAAATCCTAAGTTGGATGACAATATATATAAGGAAGGAAAAGATGCACAGACTGAAAGAACTTATCCGTGACTTATTTGATGTAGAAATGGATTCCCTACACAATATCGAAATTCAGGATATTGACTTTGCCCCTATTGCAAGAAAAGAGATAGATAAGACGGTCGGAGAGATGTCATCTCTGGTGGAACTGTCGATCGATATTCCGGGGGGACGGGAGCTCTCTTTGGAAAACGCTGTCCAGTGCCAAGGCTTCTGGGTAGAAAGCACCAAAGATCTGGTCCTGTATCTGTGGGATGGCTATCAGTCCAAGATGATCCTCCTCGGCAGCAATAACTGGGCAGTCCGTAACGATATCACCATTCATTGAACAGCAGAAAAAGTGCCTAAAGTGTCTGAAGTTGAGAAGCAGCAATCCCTCCCCGGGGGGGACGGATCTTCGACCAGAGACGCGCAACGAGCAACCAGCATCCAGCAACCAGAAACCAGCATCCAGTATCCAACACCACTAAAATTTCGCCTTTGCATCATCAATGGAAAGGTCAATCGGGATTTCGCTGGTCTCTTGAAACTCCTTCAATTCTTCACTCAATCCTGAAGTTCCGACCACCCGGACGCGAATGCCGGCCTTCTGGCAGTTCTGAATGATTGTTATGATAAGCTTGATCAGGGATACATTTGTTCCCACCACCTTCTGCAGATTCAAGATCATTTTCCGAATGCCGGAGTCGACCATCGCCTCAATCTTGTTTTTGAAATGTCCCTCAATTTCCACACTGACCGGCCTGTCCACCTTCTGGGGAAGTGTAAGGATCTGGATATCTCCATCAATTGAAAAATACCTGGCAGAAGTATCTTCTGCCTCCACTCCCTTTTTCGATTCCAGCGTCAAAATTTTGGTAACCCGATCGATAAGCTGCTCTCCTTTAAAAGGCTTTACCATATAGTCGGTTACGCCCATCTTTACTATTTCAAGAACATTTTCCTTCCCTGATTCAGCCGTCAACATGATGACATAGGTATCCTTGAGATCGGGGTCCTTTTTCAGCTTATCGAGCATCTCCGTTCCGTTCATGACAGGCATGGTAATATCGAGAACAATCAAATCCGGCCGCTCCTTCCTGGCCACCTCCAGACCCTGGTGGCCGTTCTCCGCTTCAAAAAGCTTACATTCAAAGGGTTTGAATGCCTTTTTTACGATCATCCGAATCGTCTTGCTGTCGTCAACCGTCAACACCTTCAGCGCCATATCGTCTCTCCAGTCATTATAGTATTTGTTAGTTGTCTGTTTTAACAAAGACCTCAACCAGGGCCAGGTTCTCTTCATACTGGAATACAAAACTCTCGTTTCGCGTCCATCCCTTTGTTTCGGTCGTAAAATCCGAGCCGCTTGTGATAGAAGGAATCGACAGATCACATGCCAGATCAGCGTCACAAAAACGCGACTTCAAATCTCCTCCAATCATATTGCTCAATTCTCCGATCACATCGTAAACCTCTTCTTCTCCTTCGATTTCATTCGTCTCCATCCCCAGCATCGCAGCGGTAATCAGGCGGGCAAAATCCTCATTCACGTGAAGGCTGACGTTTCCCATGACTTTTCCCGCAAACCCAACGGACCCCACAATGCGTCTCCCCTCTCCATTCAAGGGAAAATCCTTCTCAGACACCTCCATGCTCATGGAAAGCATGGTATCAAATACCCCATACACTGAGTTCGTAATAAACGTCTTGAGATCTAATGTATCAATATCAGACATATCCACCCCCTTATCCTACCCGGTTGAAAATAAACATCATCTTGAGGCTTGGCTCTGGTTGCTTGTCACTGGTTGCGCGTTGCCGGGTGCTGGTTACCCCTGGGACCTGAATTCGGCTGTCCGAGGCAAAACCCGAACCCTCGCTTGAACAGTTTCCGCCTGTTCTGACTATTCTGACTGGGTACCGGCCGAAGACGACAAGCGTGTGTATCCCATCAGCCGTTGTCAACCCGAGCTCGGGCGTCAAGATAGCGTTGCCTTTTTGACTCCGCAATGATTTTTAGCAAAATCCATACCAACCCCTGCGACTCTCAACTTCCCAACCTTTGGACCCTTGGACCGCTACGACATTTTTTTATAAATTCCCTAAAGTTTCTAATCCATCGGTCGATAATAGAACCAAGAGCAAACAACTGTTTCAAATCTGTTCCAGAAAAGGAGGTGAAAAAGAAAGGGAATCAGTTTTTCCGATGCTGTCATCGGAAACTAACCGGAAACTAAACAGTCTGCCGGCAAGAATGCCGGGATGACACCTAGAAAAGGAGAACTATCATGGCAGATGTTTCATTAACCGCAGGAATGAGGGCAAATCTATTTCAATTGCAGTCAACCTCTAAGGCCATGGAAACGGCTCAGTCCAGGCTGTCCACTGGTCTGAGGGTCCAGAGCGCCCTGGATGATCCGGTAGCCTTTTTCAAGGCAGCGGAGCACACCCAAAGGGCCGGCGACCTTGCAGGCCGTAAGGACGAGATGAGTGAGGCCATTGGAACGGTCAACGCGGCCAACAACGGCATCGAGGCCATCACCGATCTGATCGATGCTGCCAAGTCCCTGGCCCAGTCGGCCCAGTCAGAGTCCAACACCAGTGACAGAGCCACGCTTCAAACCCAGTTCAACAGCATGCTGACCCAGATCAACAACCTGTCCAATGATTCCGGATACAAGGGGGTCAACCTCCTGAATGGAACCGGAGACACCCTGGTGGTGACCTTTGATGCCGATGGGACCAACAAGCTGACACTTCAGGGGTTCGATTCCGAGGTAGGAACCGGCGGGCTCAGCATCACCTCGGCTGCAAATTGGAGCGACAGCACGATCGGTAACGTATCAACGGTCATCTCGAACTTGGACACTGCCAAGAATACGCTGAGGACCGAAAGTCAGAAACTGTCCAACAACATGAGTATCATCACCGCAAGGCAGGATTTTACGGATAAGATGATCAACACCCTGGAAGACGGTGCGGCAGCCCTGACAAACGCCGACATGAATGAGGAAGGCGCCAACATGCTGATGCTTCAGACTCGGCAGTCATTAGGCACCACCTCATTGAGCCTGGCCTCTCAGGCCGCCCAGTCCGTCCTGAGGCTGTTCTAAACCACATCACCAATCCTCTAACCCGGGAGGGGGTATATACTTCCCCCTCCCGATCCCATAAAACATCAATCATCCCATAAGCATTCTGTTGCCCCCCAACCCCACGAAGTCAATGAACCCAGCCCCCATCAACGAGTAAAGATCACTCCCGTTGAAGACAGGACCTTCCCACTGCGATGCTGGATACCCTTTGCTCCCTGCCCCCTGCCCCTTGCTCCATGCCCTTTCCCCACATCGCTCATCCCTCAATTCCAAACTTCCTAACGCAGACTAACGGCCGCAACCAAAATTCTCAAACAAAGACACTAAGGCACAAAGCTTTTTTTGTCCAAAGGCTATTACCGAATAACGAACTACCGCCCGTCAGGGCTTGGTCTGTTCTGATCCTGGATCTGCCTCGTGAAATTCATGTAAATGACAGCGAAGCGCATTTCACTGGGGTCTTTCTTCCAGGATCAGAACGAACCCATCAAGACTTCTTCGCGCCCGCCCCGGCCGCCCCGTTAAACCCCTCTTCTTCTCTTGTTTAACCGGGGTAGCTCCGGTAGATGGTACTGGGGTCCTTCGCCCCGTTGAACCGGGGTCCCCTCAGGAATGTTCAACCGGGGCGCCTTGACGGTTCAACAAAACTTCTCCGCAAATTGCGTAGAAGTTGTAAACAAAGATTCCCCCAATTCTTAAATTCCCCATCAATTTCCCTAAAGTTTTCCGCCAATCTGACGATACATAAATCAAACGCAGAAAGCAGATTTCAAAAGCGATTCATCATCAACCACCCGGCAAGAATGCCGGGATAATATCCTAGAAAGGGAGGAATAAAAATGGCAGAGATTTCTTTGACCACGGGAATGAGGGCAAATCTGTTTCAGTTGCAGCAGACGACTAAAGGCATGGAAACGGCTCAGTCCAGGCTGTCCACCGGTCTGAGGGTCCAAAGTGCCCTGGATGATCCGGTGGCCTTTTTCAAGGCAGCGGAGCACACCCAAAGGGCCGGCGACCTTGCAGGCCGTAAGGACGAGATGACAGAGGCGGTTGGAACAGTTAACGCGGCCAACAACGGCATCGAGGCCATTACCAACCTGATCGAGGCTGCCAAGTCCCTGGCCCAGTCAGCCCAGTCAGAATCCAACACCACTGACAGGGCCACGCTTCAGACCCAGTTCAACAGCATGCTGACCCAGATCAACAACCTGGCCAACGATTCCACATACAAGGGGGTCAACCTCCTGAATGGAACCGGAGACACCCTGGTGGTGACCTTTGATGCCGATGGGACCAACAAGCTGACACTTACGGGATTTGATGCCGAGGTGGGAACCGGCGGCCTTAGCATCACCTCGGCTGAAAATTGGAGCGACAATACGGTCGGTAACGTATCAACGGTCATCTCGAACTTGGACACTGCCAAGAATACGCTGAGGACCGAAAGTCAGAAGCTGTCAAACAACATGAGTATCATCACTGCAAGGCAGGATTTTACGGATAAGATGATCAACACCCTGGAAGACGGTGCAGGGGCACTGACAAACGCCGATATGAATGAAGAAGGCGCCAACATGCTGATGCTCCAGACGCGTCAGTCATTAGGCACCACCTCGCTGAGCCTGGCGTCTCAGGCCGCCCAGTCCGTGCTCAGATTGTTCTAAACACCATCAACCCCTAACCACGGGAGGGGGAGATGCTGCCCCCTCCCGATCACATAAAAGACCATGACCAACCCGTAACGAGCAACCATTATCCAGCAACCCGTACCGGAGCATACAAAATGCCCTTAAAAATCACATTGAAACCCAAGGAACAGATGATCATCGATGGCGCGGTCGTGAGGAATGCCGGGTTGACAGCCAATCTCCTCATTGAAAACGATGTTCCCATCCTGCGCGAAAAGGACATTTTAACTGAAACCGATGCCCACTCACCCTGCCGGCAAGTCTATTTCGTCATCCAGTTGATGTATATCGATGAACAGAATCTGAGCACCTACTACGATGCCTACTGGAAGCTGGTGAAAGACATTGTGAAGGCGGCACCAACCCTGGTGGGATTCGTGGATCAAATAAATGAGCATATTCTATCGAGAAAATATTATCAGGCACTCAAATTGGCCAACCAGTTAATTAATTATGAAGAGGAGGTACTTCAGGATGTATGCAAATCCGTTGCAACGGTATGAGACTGCCAGCAAGACAACCCTGTCCGGTCGTGAAATAGAGGCTGAGGTTCTCACCAAAGGCGCACTCAAGCTCAGTCAATGTCAGGATACCTGGGAAGAAGATGGCCGGCAAACACGGCTTGACGAAGCCCTCAAATTCAACCAGCGCGTATGGAGCGTGTTTCAGGGAGAGCTTGGCAGAGAAGACAATCCGCTGCCAAAGGATCTGAGGCGGGATCTACTCAGGCTGAGCGCCTTTATCGACAAACGTATTTTCGAGACCATGGCCTATCCTTCTCCTGAAAAGCTGACCTCCATCATCCAGATCAACCGGAATATCGCCGCAGGACTTCGCACAAGTCCCGATATAAACGGCAACTAAACACCTGCACAAAAAATGCCCTGCTAAGACAATGTCTCAGCAGGGCATTGATACTGATACAATCCAAAAATACCTTAACTTCTTGTTTTAAAACCCTTCAATCCCTGAACTTTGACCTCGCGAACGGGTTCTAGATCTCAAATGACATATAGAGTCTTAAGTCCTTGATGGTCTCTTTGGCATATCGCTCCACTTTGGGCCGAACAGAATACGTCACCATAACTGGCATAACCTGCGCTTCCAGATACCTGGAAACCCTGGATAGAAACTTTTCGAAGTGATCCACATCCCGCTTACCCGGTTGAGCCTTGCTTTCACGGACAATAAAGACCGGATCTCCATCCAAGGAACCCTCGCCATATATATTGATCTCATCATCTCCGCTTCGGGGTATTCGATAAAGCGTCGGCTTAGCCTATGGATCTTCACCCCCAGATCCCTTTCGAGAAGGGGCGCGAGCCCTTTGATGGCCCTGTCTTCCAGGCCATAGCCGATAGTGTCCGTCAACCCCCCGAAATCCTTTCTTATCCCTCACAAACAGAACACCCCGCTGAAACGACGCCTCAGCGGGGTGTTTACATCCATAGTGCAAACTCAGTTTTTGAATATCTTGTGCCTTTTCGCGGCTACATCAGATCCCTTGCAACAAGTTCCTTAAATACCTTTCCGACTTTCTCCCCATAGGACCTGGGATCGAGGAAAGGAGGCCCCTGTGCCATTCTGTCACGAATCTCCATGGATTTGCACTTTCGGAAATCCTGGTCGGTTCCTAACCTCACCGCCAGTCTGATATAAGATTCCTCACTCTCTGCGATTAGATCGGGAACGCCTAATTCCTTCAGCATGGCAGCCCCCTGACAGAACCGCAATTCAGGCCCTTCGGTTACAACGGGAGGAACGCCCACTTCAAGGGGATCCAACAGAGATGTCGCGCCGCTGTAAGGCGTTGCGTCCAGATACACGTCCGCGATGCTCAAAAAAGATTTGATATAATCCCTGCTTTCAAACGGCTTCAAGATGATGAGACGCTTCTTGGCAATGCCGTACCGAGTGAAAACAGCCGTTATTTCTTCTGTAAACTGGCGCGCAGGGTACCTGCTGCTCCATGCCGGGCCAAAGGGGTACAGGGCCAGGACCGATTCAGGGACACCGGCAATAATCAAAGCCCATAATGCCCGCAGCTCAGGGGTAATCTTATAGAAGTTGGCCCCTGATACAAAAAGGGGGCGGTTTTCAGGCATCCCGAAGTCCCTACGCTTGGACCGGCGTGGAGGTACCTTGGATTGCGACCCCATGCTGAAACAGATTCCGCTCCCCGGCACCCTGAGAAGTTTTTCACTGTATTTCAACTCCGCCCTTCCCTCCGGATCAACGAGAGACCCCAGTAAGAAATAGTCAATGTGTTCTAAACCAGTAGTGACTGGAGAACAAAAGTGCACGCACTGGACACGTGCTAATCGATGAGCGCCTAGAATGGTTGGGTTGTTTACCCCTGCAGTCGAATTGTTGCCCAAGACCAAGATATCCAGATCATCGGATCGGATTGTCTTTGCCCACTCACGCACATCTTGGGGCATCACGACGAAACGGTCCACCATATCACGACAGTACTTTTCTTGCTCATTGTTACTCTGTTTGGAGACATACAGAAGGACCTCAAAACTCTCGCGGTCCAAGTATTCAAAAATGGGGAGTGTTGCGCGCATCTCCGTAACAGATCTAAGGTTTTCCAGATGAACACCGAGCCTGATTCTACTGCCTCCAGGGGGCCGAGGCGGGAAATGATAATCCAGATCAAATCCAGTCAACGATAATACATATTGCAGGATCCTGCCGCGCGAAATGTATATATCCCTTAATGGGTGTTGTGTAAAATACAGTGGAGTCATAAGAGAGGACTTGACAAAATGTGCTGCCGCCTTGGCCCATAGGTTGGAATCAGGATTTGCCTGAATACGTTCGGCAAGGATCTGAACTAGTTTCTTGAGATGCCGATAATATCCATCCGCATCCCCCGGCTTCAGAACGCCCAAAGGAGGCTCGATCAGGAACCTGAAATAGTCCATTTGAAACCATGATGGCACATTATCAAGATCAAGTGTTACAGGCATCTGGAACGGCCGAAGATACAGAATGGTCGCCAGGACATGTTGTAACACCACATCCTCCGAAAGATTCCTGGACAGGCATTGGACCTCTTGAGAAACAAACTCCTCTTCTTCCTGCGTCAAGCAATATGTCTTCAGTTCAGAACAGCAAAGGCTGCGGTGCCACTGCCCCAAGTTGTTTTGATATGAATCCTGAAAATGTTTCAGAGGGATATCCAGACATAACCGTGCAAGTTGCATTCGAACCGATCTCATTTCCTGAGTCTGATCCGATGTCTCGCCCAATTCTTCATCCAAGACGCAAGACTTATCTGTTTGTCCTGAGCTTTGCTCAACCTTCTCGTATGATTCATTCACGATTTGGAAAAGTACAGTCTCAAGCTTGTCCACGGATCGTTCAATATCAAACAGATCCATGGCACGCCGCCGGCCTGCAAGGGCGATATCCTCCCATCTCAAACGATCTGTTGTCAGGGCGAAAAGCTGATCAGCCAGATGGACGGGGTTCCCTGATTCGAAATAAAGACCGTTCTTGCCATTTTCTATGACCTCTCGGGCGCCCCCCGGTCCACTGGTTATCACCAGAAGCCCCGCAGCCATCGCCTCCACCTGACTGATGCCAAATGTCTCATTGGCCAATGAAGGGAAAACAAGGACATTGCTTTTAGCAAATAGGTTCTTGAGACCTTCGCGGTCGAGCTGGCCTGTAAAGCGAATTTTGTCCGCCAAGCCCAGGTCCTGCACAACGCCCGTCAGGCCGGCCAGGAATCGTTTGTTGATGGTCCCCCCAGCAATAAAACACACAAAATCAATCCCTTTTTTAGCAAGGATGTTGAGGGCGTTAACCAGCACCTGTGGACCCTTGGAGTCCATGACCAGGCCCGCATAGGCGATGCGCAACCTGTCGATATCAGGCGGGACGGGCATTTCAAACGATTGCACAAATGCCCCCGGATAGATTACATACGCATCCTGGAGGGGATAGCCCCGTCGGATCGCATCCTGCTTCAGCCAGTGACTGGCTGTTGCCACATGATAGTGAGGGACACCGGGATAATCCGGGGGGTTGTATGCCGGGAATTCGTTTCCCAAGTAATGGAGTATTGGAATCTGATATTCGAACAATGGTTCAAACACCGGAACCCCTAAAAGATCAATGTTCCCCGCCAGGCAGATGTCCGGATGGAATTCACTAAGGGTTCGTCGTACGGTCTCTTGATTGCTTCTGATAAATAAATTGATCTTTTCCTTTTCGAACAGACGCTGACCCCCATCATCCCATGCACCACACAGCTGGAGTTCTCGCTTCACATGGGGTTCGTCTTCGGCAGGTTCGCCAAAATAATGGGTATCGGATGTCAACACATGGGTCTCATGGCCTCTCTGTTCCAATAGGTAAGCGAAATCCGCGATGTTTTTCCCGTACCCTCCCAGTTCCTGGGGCGGATAAAGGTTGTTGATCACAAGGATCCTCATGGATCGGCCCTGCTGCGTCAATCGCCCGGGGGTACGCGATGAGGCATATGAAATCAGATGCGACCCCATTAGCTCCTCTACAGCAGGCTGCTTAGTCCTGTCTACCTCCAGAATATATCTTGAAAGTTCGTTCGCCTTCTGATATTCCTTTTTTGCCAAACAGATCCTGACCCTATTCATCAGAGCTGCAATGCATCTTCGGTCCAGCCGGGCGGCCTTAAGCGCAAACCCCTCGGCTTCACCCACAAACCCTTCTTCAAGGGCGATCCGAGTCAAGGTGTTGAGCAAATTTATGTCCGCGGGGTTCGAAGCAAGGGACTTCCCCAGAAAGGCCATCGCTTCCTGTACGCTTCCCTCCTGATACAGTTTCGTTCCGAATGCGATGGACTCCTTCCACTCAAAAACAGCGCCGCCAGAAAACACTTTCGTGCATCCTGACTGCAATAGGTCTTTCGCAATGCCTGCGCATGCCTCTCCCAGCCGGGCGACTTCCGCCAGACCGGCGATGCCAATATATCTAAGACGGAAACCGGACATGAGTTCATGTATTAAGCCGTTGTTTGCATCCAGCAAGCTAATCATCACGAGGTCCCATGGGCGAGAGCGACAATTTTCGCTAATACGGAAGATGTTCAGCCCCGGCAGCGTTGAAAGATCCTGCAAGAGGCATTCGGAAACCTGTGGACTGATGAGAATATTGACTTCCACTTTTTCCATATGAAGCCTATGCACGATCCGAAATAGATCCGCCTCTCCAGATTGCAAGTGAGGCATCGTGCTAAATCTCTTTAGGTAGGCTTCCTGAATCGCAGCCATTTCCTTCCTCGGCCGATCACCCTTCATGGAAACCCCATCTTTATTGGCCAGGTAGAGCCCCAGGTAGTCCCTGATATGAATAAGATTGTATTTCTCGGAAATGCGAAGCCAGAAGTCATAATCCGCCCCGCAGCGATATTTCTCATCAAAAAAGCCTATCTCATCGTGCAAGGAGCGACGCCAGACCGGTTGGGGACCCACGATACAGGAGGTCAGCAGGTTGTTTCGTGTAAAATCGGGCATTCGAAGCCTCCCTACGGGCGTACAGTCCTCAAACCGTTCATTCTCGGTTTCTGTTACAAGACAATCCCCGTAGGCCAGCGGAATTTCGGGGTGCGCTTCCAATGCCTTTACCAACCTCTCCAGTCCGTCTTTTCTGTGTCTGTCGTCCGTATTGGCAGTGGTGATATATTTGCCACACGCAAGCCTTATCGCACGATTCCAGGCCTGGTACACGGTCTCCCGCGTACGCGACCTGTAGTAACGAATGTTACCATATCTACCCTGAAACTCCTTGACAATTACCTGCTCATTCTCTTCGGAGGCAGCATCAACTACAATAATTTCAAGCCTATGGGCTATTGTCTGGGCCTCCAAATCTTCCAGACATCCCCGAATAAGCCGCTCGGCATTGTATGTAGAAACAATCGCCGAGATAATATATCTTTGATTATGCCCCAAAAAATCACCTTTCAATCATTTTATAGTGGATCATAGAGTGAAGAATCTCAATGGTCAGGACCTGCACTCAAAAACGTTTTTTGGACGATACCGTTTCCAGCTTCTTAAGTGCTTCCATATTCCATGGCTCAAGTTCAAGGACGCGGTCATAGAAAACCCTAGCATCTCCGCTTTTCTCCAATGATACACATATATCTCCAAGGGTGTTGAGTACCTCTATATCAGTGGGATTGTCCTCCAGCACTTTCAGATATATCTTAAGTCCCATTTGAAGTTCACCCATTTCAACGCAGCAGAAATCGGCCAGGTTCTTCTGAAAAGTAGCATTCTCAGGTTCCAGCCCTGCGGCCTTTTCATAATGCGTAAGCGCCTTCTGCTTCTCTCCTTGTCCATAATAGAGAACTCCCAGATCATTATGCGCAAGAGCATGATCCGGAGATTTCTCCACTATTTTTTCTAATTCCTGAATCGCCTCCGCCTGCTGCCCTTCATTCACCAAATCCTGAACATGCGAATATGCCTCTTCAGCCGATTGGGCACCCGGCTTCCTGCCCCACGGATCTCCGATCTCTGATGCCCGATCCCTGACCTCCGGACTCTGTCCTCCGAACTCTGTCCTCTGTCGTGCATCTTCCGTCCCCTGTCCTCTGACTTCCGAATTCTGTCCATTCTCTATCGCTTCGAGCTTCCCCTGAGCATCCATGTTCCAGGGCTCAAATTCTAAAACCCGATTGTAGAAAATCTTGGCATCCTCATTTTTCCCTAACGAAACGCAGACATCCCCTATGGTAAGCAGTGTTTCTAAGTCCGTCGGGTTGGCCTCCAAGACCTTCAGATATATCTTGAGCGCTCCTTCCAGATCGCCTATTTCAACACAACAAAAATCAGCCAGATTTTTCTGATATGTCGCGTTTTCAGGCTCAAGCCGCGCAGCCTCTTCATAGTGCTCAAGCGCTCTGTCTTTCTCTCCCTCATTATAATAAAGGACGCCCAAATCATTATGTGCCAGCGCATAATCCGGATATACAGCCAACAACATCCTCAACCCCCCGATCGCCTCCCGTTTTTCGTTCGTCTCCATCAGCCGCTGAACCTCTTCGTATAACGCATCAGGCGATTTCCCGGCCCCCGGCGGATGATCTATTTTTTCAGCCCCAATTTGATATCCCATCGTGTCTCTCCCTGTTTTGGGTGTTTTCTGTTTTTGTTTATCAATTGAACCAAGACGGACTCAAAATCCCTGTTTTGATTCGGATATTGGAATTCACTGTACCCTAAGAATATGTCTAATCTGCGGAATCTTTGGACAACTAATCAGTCGACGCCCTCATTCATCCTCATGCACGTCAAACCCAAAAACATCCTATCTCACTCCTGAATCCTGCCATTTGAGTTACGTGCCTCCTTGATCGCTTCCAATTTATTACGTGTATCCGTATTCCATGGATCGATTTCCAAAACTTTGGTATAGAACTCTTCAGCCGAATCTAATCTCTTTTTAGATACGCTGATATGCCCCAGCATGAGGAGAGTATGAACGTCCTTCGGATTTGCGCTCAAAGCCCATGCGTAGTGCTCCAATGCATCCTCTACCCGGCCCAGTACTGCGTAGTAAAAATCCGCCAGATCTTTTTGGAATATGGGGCTATTGGGTCCGAGTTCCGCGGCCTTCTTATAACACGCCAAGGCCTTATCCCTGTTCCCTTGATCAAAATGCAAGGCCCCCAGGTCGTGATAGGCCGGTGCAACTTCGGGATAGGCCTTCACCAGTTCCTCCAATATCTTTATCCCCTGGATTGGGTTCCCCTGCGCCACTGCGTCATGAGCGCTCTGATACAGTTTCTCCTGCAATATCCTGCCCCCGTGTCCCTGCAACTCCCCCCGCCGATCTTCGCCTTTGGTTTTCCTATCTCCGATTTCAGACGTGTGCATCGAGGGTCCTGTTTTCATTTCGGCATACAGCTCCCTGTAGGCATTTGCCTGTATTTCAAGACCATACTCCCGTTCCACCTTTTCCCTGCACGCTTTCCGGAAATCTCTCCCCCGGTCCGCGGATGACAACGTCCAATCCATCCCATCGCTTAGCCCCTTGATATCCCTGGCTTTCGCCAGATATCCGGTGCTTTTGTGCTTTACCATATCCGACATGCCGCCGATGTCAAAACCGACCACGGGCACCCCGCATGCCATTGCCTCAATTACGGTATTCGGGAGGTTGTCCTCAAGAGAGGGAAGGACGAAGACATCCGCCACGCTGTAGGCCATGGCCAGTTGTTTCTCATCGGAAATCATACCGAGATTCACAACGGAATATTTTGACGGAATGTTGACGCCTTTCGGCAAATTCCCGAATGTGAGAAGGATAACATCACTTCCATCTTTAAGGGAGAGCTGGTTCAAAGACTCAATCAGGTATGCAAAGCCCTTTCTCCTATTCAGAACAGAATCGGCCCCAAAAAGAACGATCTTCTTTGATTCAGGCAGACCCAATTTCCTACGACCCTCAATTCTCGGATACGGCTCAAAAGTGTCCAGTGGACATCCATTTGGAATAACAGAAACAGGCACCTTCCCCAATAGTCTGCTTTGACCCACGCACTTCCCAAGCCAACGGCTTGGCGTTACCACTGAAACAATATTCAATGACTCAAAAGCCCGCCGCTTTTTCATCCACTCCTGATAAGAAAGATCATCCTCATTATTCGACCCCAACTGAGGACAGGCTCCACACCCTTCCCGATATTTATCACAGTCTTCGGCATAGTGGCACCCACCCGTAAAAGCATTCATATCGTGAAGTGTCCAGACAATTGGCTTATCTCCAAAAGCTGTCTTGGCATTGGGCCAATTTACCATCCCGGCAACCCAGTGCAAGTTGATAATGTCGGCTTCCTGAATCTCCTGAATGCAATCCAGCCTGACATCCGACATCGCGTCTGTAAAAATCTCCAATCCCCTTGGCCTTTCCTGATACTGCGATAATTGACTCTGCCACCTCGCATTCTGTCGATTCCAAACCGGAGACATATAACCCGGTGCACCCATGCATCGAACGCTCTCTCCCGTATATCCGTCAGGCACCACCCTTACGCTTGAATCACCACTTCTCTTGTTCAGCACGACCATTGTCGAGTTGACACCGATCTTCTGAAGGCCCCTATGCAACCTGTAAGCAGCATTTCCTGCCCCCCCAAAATCCTGCATACAGAGATGGGCGACATTTACGCTCCGCAAAGGCAGCTTTCTGACGTAATGAGTTACCTCTGGCCCTTGTAAATTCACATTCACCCTTTTTGCTCCATTGAACGGCTTGATCGCCTCCATGAACAGAGAATCAGGCTTACGGACCAAGTTATCCTCATCAATATCCAACAAATATGAATTGAACTTCGGTATTCGCGATTCATCCGCACTGACAAGCGTTATCTCTTCGAAACCTGCCTCTCTCAATAATTTTGCCAGTGAATAGCGATCATACATCCATTGATGAGCTTCCCCGCTTAACCGGAAACTTCCTATTTCTAATGCTCCTGTCGGCTTTTTTGCCTTATTTTGCATAGCTTGGCCTCGGTTCCGGCGTCCGCTCAATGCTTTTGAGATCCGCCTTCTCCCTACGGCCCCTTTCCCGCACCTCTCCCTGACAAAATCTTCAGCAGGAATCCGGGTCTGTTCTAAGTATCTTTGCATCTCACCGCCAGAAACA
This sequence comes from Deltaproteobacteria bacterium, assembly GCA_021737785.1. Classification (NCBI taxonomy): domain Bacteria; kingdom Pseudomonadati; phylum Myxococcota; class Myxococcia; species Deltaproteobacteria bacterium. The sequence continues at coordinate 2,999 of JAIPDI010000016.1, read as the reverse complement.
TTCCTCACCATTTGATCCAACATTTCCAACATGATCCAATCGTACCGCTCCTGAGCTACTTTATCACCTCTCGCTGCTTCATTAAGTAAACTCACATACAGCGCTGCGATGGCTTCCAAATCAGGCACCACCACACGGAGGATACCGCCAGGCTTTATGACGCGAAAGCACTCCTTGAGAAATTCATCGGCATGGTCCTTTGGCAAATGCTCAAGGAGGTGAGAGTGGTAGACAGCATCAAAAACCCCATCGGGAAATGGTATTCCTTGCAATAAGTCATATTGCATGACATTTCTACTTAAAGCCTTGAAGTCAACATTGGTCCAAGCAGCGTGAAATCGACTACCACAGCCCAGGTTAAGATATTTCAATTGACTTTTCTTTTTGTCCACAATTATGCTATCCCCATGATTTAAAGCAGCAGAGGTCATCTCCGGGGAGTGCTGTTCAATCCCAGCCCTGTATTTCTTCTTATCTTCTGATCCATTCAGCCTCTCTCTTGCAGTTGTACTAGGCCTGCATAAAGGCTCTGAAATTAGCGTCTTTAGAACTCTTGCCTGATCATTCTCGGGAAACCACTTTAATTCCGAATCAAGTGCCAAATTGGCCGATCGAAAATCGTTTCGCTTTACGGCCAAAATCGATCTATAATAATTCAGGTTTAAAATTTTATCATGTGGCTCAACAAGCTTCATTAATTTGACAGCTTCCCCAATGTTATCTTCGGCCAGTAGCTTTTTGATTTTCTCTAAGTGCCTAAGCATCTTATCCCCTCATAAATTCAGCCAGAATCGAAAATCCTTTGATCCGTTCACTATACTTCTTAGCATATTGAATTATATTCGGCGCAATGTTAAAAACGTCGGAATATCTTCTATTCATTAAACTTTCGTAATAATCCATATGATAAGATTGCAGCGGCTCAATATGTATTGAATTTATCCTCATTTTAAAGATCCCTTCGAGCGCAATAAGCGCTTTTTCACCCCACATTCCCATGTGATGCGGGGGCAAATCCAGGGCATTCCTGTCATCTAAGCCCATGAATGAATCGTGATTTGGCACACTGAGTATTAGCTTACCCCCTTTTCTCAACATCTTTAAAGATGTTTCAATAAAACGTTTAACATCAGAAATGTGTTCCATCACTTGAAAGGCACAAACTACATCAAAATATTCACTAAACTCATCTCCAATGTCTATCAGTTCTTTATTGAGTACCCTATAGCCGTCTGCCCAAAGCCGTTCGCATTGGAACTTATTTATTTCCAAGCCATACATATCAAATCCCAGTTTCTTACCTTTTTTCAAAAATGCGCCCGCACCACAACCGATCTCCAAAATGCAATCTCGAGGTGAAATTAACTCTAGCCCTTTCTCAAATTCCCACTTGTCGTCCATGTAATACCAAGGAAACCTCTGAAGCTGTGAATAAAATTCTCCATCCCCCTCCAGGCACAATGGATAGAAGAACCTGTAACCGCTCTTTTTGCATTCATATATAGAAATCTTATCTAGATTAGCGAAATACTTCGAAACATCAATAGAGTATTTCTGGTATTCAGCAATGATGCCATTAGCCTCCAAGTTTCGAACAAAAGATACACCCTTGCTATGCGTAACAGGTGAATATATCTTATTAATGCTTTCGTTGTGGTTATTATCAATATCTTTTTCATTAGTTTCTCCTAAATTAAGCCTCTGGTTTTTACAATAGCTTTGTTTTACATTTGCTTTACTATTTTTGTAAGATTCAATGAAACTATAGACCTCAGCTTTTAATTTTTCGTCTATCCTAAAAAATTCATAAAGCTTCTTGTAAACACCAGGATCAGGCTGAATATAGGGATCGAAACTTATTTTCTTTTCACCAGTATCGATAATTTGACTGGTATACCTGCCGTCTACATTACAATTCATACCTTTTCCGTCATATCCTATGTTCCTTACTTTTGAAACAGTTGGATATAATTGATATTTCTTGTTCATGAATAAGTTATAGCTTAGCACTGCATCAGCATAAATTACTCCCTTACTTAAGCCAGAAATTGCAATTGGCAATATATGTTCAGCAATATTCATAAATGCAGAAACCATTTCCGCATTATGCAAAAAGGCCATGAAATTGTTATAATTCCAGTAGGTTTCACTTAGTTTTTCCCTCCACCACCCAACCCCATATGCGTTAACTCCGGTCCAAACATAAACATCCCCCTTATATTCAGAGGGTATTTCAATTGGAAAATTGTATCCACAGACACAGACTACATTTTCATATTTTCCATAAAAACTAAGTGCACCGTTCATATAGTGGAGGAAATTTGGTGAAACGACGTTATCATCCTCAAGAGTTATTAAGCTTACATGCTCTTTAAGCAATCTGTGCCTCGCCTCCCGCATATTTCTGTTGGGGCCAAGATTTTTCTCTCTCTCAATGATTTGAACAGTGTTAAAACCTTTGATATTCTTGCAAAACCTAATTACATTTTGAATTCTTTTTGCGTCCTCATTTTTTGAAGCATGATCGACCGCAATATACAGGTCCGTCTTACTCGCTTCTTCATTTGCCTTTAGAGAGTTAGTACACGCTTCCAAACAATCAACCCTGTCATACACGGAAATTAAAACTGGTGTATACACTTTAGACGCTCCTCATTTAACTTTCGCACTCGCGATCTACAATGAGCTTGGATGATTCTATCTGCACAAATTCTCTGAAAACAGAGACGATGTTCTCTATATCAGATCTGGAGACAGTCGTAACAGTCGTACCACCAATGCGGAATCTGTCATGGGTGATTGTCTCAATGCGAAATTCCGCTACTGAAGAAACTTTCACTACAGCGAGTTGTTATAGACCCCAAGAAATGCGCACTCACGCATGTGCAGTCACAGAAAAACACTTGGCAACTGTTTGACATCATTAATGTTTACCCAGTGAACCCGGGATAGGGGATAAAAAGAGCGGGCAAAAAATGTAGGCTATAAGAAATAGCAGT
>JAIPDI010000015.1 GCA_021737785.1 Deltaproteobacteria bacterium | reverse complement strand
CCCGCTTCATGTTCGTATTGAGGAGAAATGGGGATGGCGGGTCGCCTCCGACACCCCCTCCGGTTCGCTACGCTCACCTACGGGGGTGTCGCCACTTCTCTCCTGCTTCATCCGACAACTACTCTGACACAGGGGGTAACTTAGATTTCCATATTCTGCTGTAATACCCATGTTCGGCTTTCGCAGTTTCAGCTTCCATCTCGATGCCGAGGGGGAAAATCAAGAAAAGCCCTTCAATCAGTGTGTCCCCGGGAATACGACTATCGATAGGACGTTGTGCTGTTTTGTCGGGGTCAAAACTCAGTACTCTCGAGTTCGGGCGGTAGAAAATTCCATGGGCTTCAGTAACTTGAAGGAATGTTGCAGTCCGCCTTAACTCTCTCTTGGCGATTTGTCTGAAAAGATATAACTCATCCTGATCTGCTTCTTCTCCAGTAAAACAGCTCAAATCTTCCCCGGATCGGAAAATCTGTCTATTCAATTTGACGGAACTGAGCAGATGGACTGATCTTCCCAGCGACGGCACCTCAGGTTCTTCAGAAATCCCTATATCGGAGACACACGGATCGTAACCAAAATCATCCTCATCCTTGCAGCCTGACCATACAATTTGTACAAGTTTCTTGAAAACCGGCGCTGTTAGGATAGCATCTGGAACAGAACCCCAACCCCTTGCTCTAAGCGCACCAACCTTGATCAGCACATCAAACGGTTCAATCCTGCGGTAGTCCCGTAAGTTATGCAGAAATATGTCATCATCTATAGATAAGTCCCCCTCCAGTTCAAATAGAGGTTCAAAATGTGGTCTTGCCATGCGATGACAGTGGATTCTAACCAATAACCCTTGATCACAGGCCTCGTTAATGATAGCTTTAAGTTTTTCCCGTACAGGATTTTCTGCAAGTGTCAAGTCCTTGGCACAATTCAAAGCAGAATTATAAAGGTGCAGGATATCATTGCCCCACTGTCTACCAACTCTCTCAGGTTCACCAAACAGGGAAAAAATAGCATGGCCTATTGATTGGTCAAAAGGCACTGGAACCGTAAGCCATTCACTCAGTAGCGTACGGAGTCGGCAGGAAATATCAGTTGCGTCTTCCGCATCCGAATCACTGAGGGCGAATATAATACCCCGCAAAAAGCGCCGAAGTGAGCTGAATGCCGTGGACGCTATCTCGTGCCTGTCGATAGAGACATCTTCATTGCGCTCAAGAAATTCAAAAACCGTAGAAGCGGATTTTGCCATCAGTTCCTTTTACGTCTTAAGATCCTTACGCTAATCCCCCGGGGTACTGGGGAAAATCTGTGATTTGCATTTTGATCGTCTTCGTACCATTGGTACAATCCCTGGATTCTATGCCCCACAGACTCTAAGTCATTTCTTTCTAAGACGCGACTAAATATACCGATTACGTCACTCCGCTGAAAACTTGGCAACCCCAATACCTTGACAAAAGACTTGTCTCCATCGACAACGACTGTAGATGTTACGTGTGCCTTACGGTCAAGGCTTTCGGTTTTGGAGTTAAAAAAGGACATCCGGGAAATTGAGCCGAGATGGGACCAACCTTTAATGGTGAGCAATGTTGGAAGAGGATATTCAACTGAATTAATACGAAATCGGATTGAGTCAATGGATCTGTATGTGGGGATTTTGCCACCAACACGGCCGGCAAGGCAAAGTCCAGAGAACGATTGCCGAAGATTGTCTGGAATCAATTGGGCTGATTCTATGATATTGGTATATATTTCCCTTTTTAAGACGCCTTCTTGCTCATCCAATTGAGGAGGAGGTTCACCTTCTATTTGCCAGTCGAGTGAATATGTGCGATTCTGCCACCACGTACCATCTTCAATGGAATAGAAAAGCTCATTCTTTGCTATGTTACTCCTTTCAGAAATCATATAACGTTTAGCAGGCGTATTACGCCAATTTCGAACCCAACCTGTTGCCCTTTCTGAATATCCACATCTCGCTTTTTTGGGATTGCAGGGCTGGGGACAATTGCGGCAGCTTTGCAGATACTGTTGAGCATATCTTAGTAGTGCATCATAATGGCCATCGACGTTATTAGCCTTCGGATTTCCTAAATCCCTTATGAGAGCGCCAAGTGCAATCAAACCGGCTGCTGCTGAGTCACACGGCATCGAAACAAGTGCGATTCTCCTATAACCCAGCCCAACCTCCTGCCATTGAAAGCCAAAATTGATAAGGAATTGAGCCCACTTGGGAATTGGTTGCCATTTCTCTTTATTCTCGGAAAACATCAACATTACTTACTTTCCAAAATCCGCATTTTCAATTCTTGAGTGGGCCGCAAAAACACAAAGCCCCGTTCTCCTTTGATGGAGTAACGGGGTTTCCCGGCGTTCAGGGATCATTTCCAATTTTCTTTCCTCTCACAGGGTTGAAAGGAGAATAAGAGCGATTGGCATGATTACCACCTATCGTTTATAAAAAAACCTAATGAAAGTCAACATGTTCTGGTTGCTGAATACTCGATACTGGATACCCGATACTGGTCCCCGGTTTGTTGGGTTTCGCTCCGCTCTACCCAACCTACCCTCCGCCATCTGTCCTCGGTTCTCTGACCTCCGACCCCTGACTCCTGATCCCCGACTCCCTGCCTCCTGGTTAGAATACCTTAACATGGGCGATTGTCATATACGGTCACAGCGCAGGAACTTTTTTTCAGAAAAATGCGTTTTTCGTCCCCTAAAGGCGCCAAAATCACGAAGCTGGAAAAGTCCGCCACTTGGGCCTTGCGGGTGAAATAGCGGATCAGGCCGAAGCGCACTCGGCCGGCCACCAGGTTGCCGAAAGAAAGGGCTTCCTCAGAGATATAACTGTTCACTCTTTACCTTTTTTGCCATATCTCGCTTTCGGCTCATCGACTTCAAAACCTATCCGTTTTCTCGGGGGATCGGGCGGCGCCATGAGTTGCCGGATGGCATCGAAAATCATCTGAATCTGTTCATCGTGATCTTTGAGATGAGACTCAAGTTGATTAAGTTTGACGGCGAGTTCTTTGTGCCCTGCCAGCATTTCACGCAGCCTCACGAATGCGCGAACAACATAAACACTCGCCTGGATGGCCCTGGGGGTGTTGAGGACACTGGCTGCCATGATTGCCCCGTGCTCTGTAAATGCATCAGGCAAAACAGCCGAGAATTTGATCCTCGAAAGGTGGTCGCAATTTGCGACCACCTCTGCCTTTTCCTCAGGGGCCAAACGGAATATAAAATCCTCGGGAAATCGATCCCGGTTTCGCCTCACCTGTTCATTGAGCCTTTTTGTGGTCACGCCATAGAGGGCCGCGAGATCCGCATCGAGAATCACCCTCTGGCCGCGCAGAGAGAGAATCGACTTCTCAAGGCGGCTCTATCACCCTGTCGGGGTGGTCCCATGTCACTCTTCACCTTTGCGTGTTTTCCAGACCTCTCTTCACGAGCCCCTTGGCCCCATAATGTGTCTATGGTGATTTTCCTGACGTTGTTGACCGATGGCGGACCTGCAAGCGACGTCCATGCCTTTATGCCTTTCACCACTATAAATGAATTTCCTGGGCCTAACCTTTTCTGCCTGCGCTGTTCTGACCTGGATCATGGCGGGCGGCCCCTGGCTCATAAAGGCCAGGAGACTCCTGGACTTCGCCCTGAGGATCAGGGATTTTCCAGACCACACGGCCGTCTTTCCAGATGGCCACCGGTTTGCCCCGGCGCCGATGATCTTCCATCACCCTGGCCACAGCCTGGCGCAGGGCCGTGAGGGCCATATCTCCGAGCTTCTCAATAGGGAATTCATGAGATGTCATGGCATAGCCCCTCCCAGCATCTCTCGATAACGGCTCTCATCGAACACTTCTATATCTCCTTCTTCTTCCTTAAAGATCATGATGGGTGCCTCGCCGGAATTGTCAAAGAAATACAAGCTGCTTGTCAACTGCCGATACATGTGGAACAGGTTGTCAAGGCTCCTTTTGTAGCGACGTCGAACATCTATTTCCGGAACAGGATGCCCCCCGGCCTCAACCCTCCCATGTATGCGCGAGAGCGCCAGTTCTACATTTGGCACCCAGAGGTAAAATATTCGTATTTCATATCCACTTTCCTTCATCCCGTTGATTTGCCGATAATAGGTGCGGCCTGCCAGGGTTGTCTCAAATGCGAAATCTTCGCGACGGGACACATTGCGTCGAATCTCTTCCAAGACCAGCCGGCCGGCCCTTGTCATGGAACGAGATGGATCGAGAGGCGAGATGCCCTGAGCAATGAGGTCAGGGTTGATGAAGTTGAGGCATCGGACAAACCGCGGCAAAAATTCAAGGGCAAACGTTGTTTTTCCTGCGCCGTTGGGTCCTGCAATGATATAACATTGTGGCCTCATGCCTGTCCCCCCGATCTGGGGGCCAGCATTCCCCACAAACCCCTGAAGCAGAGGAGCTGTTTTTTCATATTGTCAAATATCTGTGGCATACGACTCCTTGTTTCTTAACACATGCAGACGGGTTGCAATATATCCTACGCGTTGCGCCAGCGGTCGAATTCGCTGGGCAGCAATTGAAGGATCTGGTCGCCGGTCATACTGTAAAGATATTCCTTTTTTCGTTTTCATTCAGGTCGCCGAACTGATAGATGTCGCCTTGAAGCGCCCGCGTACCGAAATCCTCGATCAAGATAGAGTCAGGTGCCTCGTCAGGAGACGGAAGGTTCTGCAGGCCCGAGTGCTTGGCCTCAAGATGCGTCCCGAGGCTAGACAGGTAACGGTGCTTATTCTTTTCCGCAGCTTTTTCGGTCCCGGACTTGAAGCTGAATCGCACCGTCACCGGGCCTCTTCCAACGAGGCATCCAGGCAATTCTGAATCGCTTCCCGCACCAACGCATCGCTTATGCTGGCGATCGCCTCTGTGTTGAAAAACTCGCCTTCAATGGGATCCACATTTATCTCACCCCCCGGCCCACAAAATAAAACACCCCGTACTCCACAGTTTTGGAATAACGGGGGTTTAGAATATCTGATGATCATGTTGATCCTCTTTCTTTTTGGGGTTGAAAGGAGGATGCCGGATAAGAAAGCTTGTCTCAAGATTTCATATTCGGTCAGGTCGAACATGTCAACAGAAACATCTCCGGACCCTGGTCGAATACCGTTGAAAAGAGGGGTGATAAACCGTGAAGTCGAGGCTTGGAAGCTAAGCCTCTTTCACGGATGTCATGTAACCGACGCGCCATGGTGAAGAGGTTAAAAAGAGGTGATCGGGCGGCACACTTACGTTTCAGGGTTTCCGGATGGATTGGTAGATCTCGATGTATCTCCTTGCTGAGCGGTCCCATGAAAAGTCCGCCTGCATCCCGTTGGCCATGAGTATTTTCCAATCCTCCGGATCCGTGTACAGATCGATGGCCGTTCGAATGGCGCTCAAGAAAGCAGCGGCCTTGTAAAGGCCGAACTTGACCCCGTTTCCATGTTTGGACGACCTGTCAAAAGAGACGATGGTATCCTCCAGCCCGCCGGTTGCGCGCACCACCGGTGCGGTCCCGTATTTCAGGGCATACATCTGGGTGAGGCCGCAGGGCTCGTACCGGGACGGGATCAGAAATATGTCGGCTCCGGCCATGATCCGGTGTGCGAGGGGTTCGTTGAATCCCATTTCGAGTCCCACCCGCCCGGGATGACGTCCGGCCGCTTCCAGGATGGCCTCTTGAATGTCCTTATCGCCTGAACCCAAGATCACCAGCCCGACGTTCAGGCGGAGGAGATCGTCCAGGATCTCCACCAGTAGGTCGAGTCCCTTCTGGGCATCCAGGCGGGAGATCATCCCCAGGAGGGGGGCGTCTGCCAGAGACGGTTCCAGACCCATCTCCTTTATCAGGGCGTTCTTGCAGAGACGTTTTCCGGCCATTTCCTGAGGGCTGTAGTTGACGGGGAGGTGCTGATCATGGGACGGGTCCCAGATGCGGTAGTCGATCCCGTTGAGAACCCCGTGGAGGGCGTGGCCGCGGTCGCGAAGGATTCCCTCCATCCCCATCCCATATTCCTTTGTCTGGATTTCGCCGGCATAGGTGGGGCTCACCGTGGTCACGGCCTCGGAATACATAATGCCCGCCTTGAGCAGGCTGATGTTCCCCCAGAATTCCAGTCCTCCCATATGGAAAAAATCCGTTCCGGAGAGCATGGTCATCGGGAGCTTTCCGGGGGGAAAGATCCCCTGGTATCCCATATTGTGGATGGTGAACACGGAAGGAATGCCCGAGAACATCGGGTGGTCCCAGTAGGGTCCCTTAACCAGGGCCGGGACAAGCCCTGTCTGCCAGTCGTGGCAATGGATCACGTCGGGTTTGAAGGAGAGGGCTTCAGCGGTTCCCAAAGCGGCATGGGAAAAAAAGGCGAATCGCTCCAGGTTGTCGTAATAATCCCCTGAGGCGTTTCCGTACAGATTCGGCCGGTCATAGAGGTCTTCCCGTTCGATGAGGTAGACCGGAACCTCATTTCCCATTTCCACTTGTTTTACAGAGGCCTTGAGTATGTCCGGCCCGAGGGGCACCTCCAGGGTATCCAGGGCCGGGACAAGGGGAAAACGGCCCTCTCTGACTTTGCGGTACAGCGGCATGGCCACCCTCACGTCCACCCCGTGGCGTTTCAGGGCCAGGGGGAGGGCGCCGGCCACATCGGCCAGGCCCCCGGTTTTGGCAAAGGGGACCACTTCAGAGGAAAGAAACAGAACCTTTAACGATGTATCCATTAGGTTTTGCCGTATCCCGGCCAAGTTCAGGCATTGTCGGCTTCGACCGCTTCCAGCAGGATGCGATCGATTTCCGGAAGACTGTAAAAAACCCTGTTCCAGGAGGGGAGGAGGGTACTCTCCCGCGGCCCTCTGCTCTGCTCCCAGGCGGTCCACAGGAAACCTCTGAAATATTGCGCCGTGAGTTCTTCCTGGTGACGATCGAAATGGAGGTCGTTTACTTCGGCATCGTCGCTGTAGTTCTTTATAAACACAAGGACGTTCTGATAATAGGTATGCAATATCATATCCACAAAGGCATCATCCAGGGAAACGCCGTGGGAACGCATGTAATTCAAATAGAATTTGGCGATGTCCACGACCATCCGGTGAAGTCCCCGGCTGGTATCGTCAGGAGAAAGATCCTGGTGCTTGTGCTCATAGTTTCGGGCCAGATCGATCTGGGCGATTTTGCTGGGGATAAGCCGGTGATAGACCTCTGACAATGTCGCGACTTCCAATCCCCAGTCATAGGCGATGTTGATGCCCCGCGCCAGCTGGGCGGTAAAGCTGAACTCACCGGCCAGAGGGTAATTGAAGGTCCGGTGGTAGCTGAAAAAACGCCATAGCTCATCCATCCCCCGCTCGCGCATGACCCGGGCCATGGCGTCCACGAAAGGGGTCACAAACAGCCTTGTTACCCGACCGTTCATGATCTGTTCCGTGGGAGAAATACGGGGATAATAGCCTTTGCAGAATTCAAAGTCGCTGTTGGGGTTGGCGGTGGGTTCAATCAGTCGACCCAGGAGCATCCGATTATAGGTGACAATATCGCAGTCGTGGAGGGCGATCACGTCGGAATCCCCCCGGGCTATGAGATAGCCGAGGGTGACCCAGACCGACTGCCCCTTTCCCTCGATTCCGGTCGAGATTTCTTTTTGCTGGAGATCCCGGAAAATCTGCTGGATGCGGGGCCCGTCCACCCAGATGATTTTGACATCCCTCCCGGGTGTTCGAAGTCTTCCGAAATACTCCTTTGCCCTCTGGAACCGGGATTCCTCGGATGCACCCCCCAGTGCGACCACAACATTGTGGAGATAGCGGACCTCTTGAATCTCGTCGAGGATCCGGTCCAGCACCTCGGGATTCTCTATCTCGGCGTAGAGGGAGGGCAGCAGGAGGCTGATCCTGGTATGCCGGGCGTATCGCTCCAGTTTTCTTTCAAGGTTTTCCAGATAGATGTCCGGATCAAAGGCCTCATAGAGGCTGTGTAAGGTGGTGATGATGCCTTCCTGATGAAAATCTCCCATCGGCTTCTCCTTTCTATTCCAAAGAGGGTTGGCCCCACAGGATTTCGGCGCAGGGGGAAAGCGGACGCCTCTATTGTATTACCTGGCCAATTCGTTGGCAATAGGCGATTTTCAATCTTTCCTGATTTCAGGGATGTTTCTTTTCCGCGGATTTCCGATCGAGGGGGGGCCTCACCATCCGGTCCAGAACGAAGACCACCAGAAATCCTGCGACCATCAGACCGAAGGCCGCAAAGACCTCTCCGTTGAGTTGAGGGGGGAATATGTTGGCGTCAACAATGGGAACCCTGTTTCCGTGACTGTCCATTATACTTTCGACGGTCTCCTTCCAGGGCCAGATCTTGCGCAGCGAGCCCAGCATGAGCCCGGTCAGAAACGCGACCATCATATCATGATATCTGAGGAGGAGCCATGACAGGAGGCGGGAGAAGGCCGCAATCCCCGCACAGGCCCCTGCGGCCACAATGAAGAGGACGAGAACATCCCTCTGGTTGACCGCCTCGAGGATATATTGATACTTGCCCATGAGGACCAGAATAAATGACCCGGAGATGCCGGGGAGGATCATGGCGCAGATGGCCACGGCCCCGGAGAGAAAGAGGAACCAGGGGGCATCGGGGGTGGTGCCGGGCACCAGACCCACCAGAAGATAGATGCCCACCATGCCTGTTGTGAGCGAAACCGATGTACGGAAATGCCAGGTGCGGATGCGGCGGCTGACGGTCACCACAGAGGCCAGGATCAGTCCCAAAAAAAAGGACCAGATGAGCACCGGGGTGTTGTGGAGAAGCCAGGCCAGGAGCCTGGCAAGGGTAAAGATGGCAGTGAGGATCCCGAAACCCAGGGCCAGGAGAAATTTCCACGAGATGCTCTCAAAAAACGCCTTCACCTTGAAGGTCAGGAGGAGCCTCAGGCTTCGAAGGTCAAACGATTTAATGGCATGGAGGAGTTCCTCGTAGATCCCGAGGATGAAGGCCATGGTGCCCCCTGAGACGCCGGGCACCACATCCGCGGCCCCCATGCAGAAGCCCTTGGATGCCAGGATCACATAATCAAAGGAAGATCGCTCTCTGGGGAGGGTCATTGATCCGTTCTCACGCAAACACTATTGTCAATATCCCTATGGCCCAGCAATAGGGGGCAAAATAGTAAAAATGGCCCCTTCTGACCATCCCCATAAGGAGTTTCAACGCCAGAAAACCGACCACGGCCGAAACCAGAAATCCCACCATGAGCGGGACGGCTCCCACCCGGGTGACGGCAGCCATGTCCAACTGGAGGAGGAGCGCCCCTGTAATCGCCGGTAAGCAGAGGAGGAAGGAAAAGCGGCCGGCCAGGTCTCTGTTCAGCCCCAGGAGGAGGGCACATACGATGGTTGCCCCTGAACGGGAGATCCCCGGCACGATGGCCAGGCCCTGGGCCAGGCCGATGGCCAGGGCAATGAGAACGCTTACGCGATCCCGTTTTCCATGGGCCTCGGGAATGAAACGGGTAATGGCCACAATGATTCCTGTGACCACCAGCATCACCCCGACGGTTGTCACCGACCCGAAGAGGCGTTCGAGGGGGTCCTTGAATACAAGGCCTATGATGGCGGTGGGAATCGATCCGACGATCACCATAAGGGCGAGATTGGCGTGAAGACCGGATCCGGAGCGGGGAGGTTCCCTTCTGAAGATCCATTGCCACACCGCTTGGATCATCTGCCGGAGGTCCGAACGAAAATAGATGCACACGGCCACCAGTGTCCCGAAATGGAGGGCGGTGTCCAGCAGGAGTTCGGGCTCCCTGAATCCAAGGAGATTCTTGCCTACCACCAGGTGCCCCGAACTGCTGACAGGCAGAAATTCGGTCAGACCCTGGATAATGCCTAAGAATATGGTTTCAATCGTTGTCATGGGATGGATCGCATGGTGAAGACGGATGACGACGGATAATGGCTTCCCTTAAATACCCGCGATTACTGCCAGGGAATTCACCCCTGTTTCCAGCCCCAAAACAACCGGGGACCTGATCCAGGGTATTGTCTCGAACAATCTGTTCACCTTGTGCGGCCAGATCGTGGATCTCCATCAGGCCGAGATTGCCCGCAGCCCCTTTTATGGAATGAGGCCAGCCCGCTATGTCACCTGCATTCCTGTCTCTTGCGGCAGATTCAATTCTCGTTAGGTCCGATCTGCAGGTTTGAATGAGGCGCCGGGCCAACTCCAGATATTCATCCTCTTCCAGTCCGAGATTCTCAGCGAGTTGTTTAAAATTCATTTTTACTCCCAAGCCCCCAATCCCAAAATTTCACAATCCCCATATTCCAGCCTTCGGTCAATCCTCAACCCCTCATTGTCCCATGGCCGGTCATAAAACGCCTTATGGGGGCTTCAAGGGCCTCCACGGCCCTGTACCCCATGTCGATGGTCCGGTTGATCTTGTTCCTGTCGCGTGTAATGAATCTTGCCGGGGGCATCGTCTCCGGGGAGATGATGAGGGCCCCGGGCGGGTCCTGCGCAATGAGGTCCCGCAGAAAGGACACCTCTTCAGTGTAGGCCCGGCCCGCCTCGCATATCTTGGTCATCAGCCAATCGTATTTTCTGAAATACCGCCAGAAAAGGGCCCTCTCCAACAGGTTCGGCGGATAGCACACAAAATCGAGAGGCTTTGACAGGATGACCAAGACCCTGTCGAATCCCTGCCCCAGCATGGCCCTGACCGGAAGCGGATGGGCCATGCCGCCGTCTACGTAATCGCCCGTATCCATTGGGACCGCATCGGAATAGCAGCCCGGCACTGCCAGACAGGCTTTAAAAAGCGTGTAGATATCCCCGACCATGGGGTTAAAAAGTCTCAAGTCGCATTCAGGCACCCGCGCTGCAGCAAAGTGGCAGGACATCCTGTTGGAGAGCACCGCATCCAGGTTCAGGGGAAATCTATGCCTGAAGATCTCATACACCAGGTAGTCGATATCCAGAATCGGCCTTTTGACAGAGGGTGAAAAAGGGGCGGTCGGTATGTTTCGGTAACAGACCAGTCTTGGGGTGTTGAGTTCGTTCCGCCATACCTTCTCCATATCTTCGCGCTGGCCCGCAGCAAAATATGCCAGGGTGGGCACGCTGGCTGAAACGGCCAGGGCCGCGTCAAAGCCGGTAAGGCGCTTGTCCATCAGGGCCATGAGCGCACCTGCGACAAACCCGGCGCGCATTCCGCCCCCTTCCAGGACCAGCAGCAACATGTTCAGGACCTCTGCCCATTAACATCGTCTTACTGAATCGATCGCCTTTTACGGATCTCAATCTTCTTTATCCGCCATTCATGCATTCATTAGAATCAGCGTCTTTCCCGAAAGCCCCGCCCGCAAGGGATCTTTCTCCATGGGGGAATCGATTGAAGCGGCCGGCAGCTTTACTTTTCGGAAAGACGACGCCCTCTCCTCCATAGATGGGCCGAGATGCCCGGTTTCAAAAAGCTCTGCTGCATAATTGAAAACGTCGGGGGTCATGGTCAGGAGGATGCCGTCTTGCGGAACAACGCGACCGAACAGGCCGAACCAGGCGATCAGCACCTGTTTGAGGTGGCGCTCCTCTATGGAGGGGAGCGAATCGGAAAGGGCGAGATCGTCGAAAAAACCGTTTAGGGCGGTCGCCTCGCCGAGGGCCTCTGCCAGCGGGGATTTTTCCGCCTTCACTTGAAGCAGCATCTCATCTGCCGACGTCCGGTTTGCTTCCAGTTCCCGCTCCAGGTGGAGAATGAGATGCCATTTGAGGGCCTGTGCTTCGACCGATTCGCGGACATCCTTTCCCTTATGACGAAGGGTATGTCTGATCTCCCATGTAGCATCCTCGCCCACCCCAACAGGCCGGGGGGTATATCCCCTGTTCTGGCTCATCCAGACCCGGTACTCGGCAAGGAGTTTCATGAAATCCTTCGGGGGCTTCAGATCTTCAGGGGGATGTAGGATGTCGATACGACCGTCGTGGTCTTCCGCGTCGCCGGCGGCTTCCATATACCATGGCCGGCAAACAATCAAAGTTTGAAAAGAAGACAATATCGCGTCTTTGGCAGCCAGTGGCAGCCGAGAGTGGGGGAACAGAAATACGCTATCGGTTTTCATCTTCTCAGTATCGCCCGTTGTCATGGTTCAGCATCCTTTAATCCCTTAATTCCCAAATTCCTTAATTCCCAAATTCCTAATTCCTTAAATCCCAACTCCCTCTATAGCCCCTCCTCCCGGTACTGCCGGGCGAGTTCGGCATATTCCTTGTACCCCTCCTGCACCCACCAGAGTTGCTGCTCCGTCGGGGCACCCTTGATCTTGCCTGGAACGCCGACCACAAAAGACCTGTTCGGGATCTTCATCCCCTGGCCGACCAGGCAGCCTGCGCCGATAATGCAAAAGTCTCCGATCTCAGCGTCGTGAAGAATCGTTGCGTTCATGCCGATGAGGACGTTGTTCCCGATTTTCCGGCAGTTCAGGACAGCGCCGTGACCGATAAGAACCCTGTCGCCGATCTCCACGTCGCCCAGGGCAGGGGAGGGGGTGCCCGAATGAATCACGCAGTTATCTTCAACAGAGGTGTTCCGGCCGATCGAAATCCTCCCGAAATCGCCTCGTATCACCGCTCCCGGGAAGACGTTGGAGTCTTCTCCGATCTCCACATCGCCCACGATATAGGCGGCCTCGCTGATAAACGCGGATGCCGCAATCCCGGGCGTCTTGTTGTTAAAGCCTCTTATCATCCGTGTGACCTCGCTCATTTTTTTGCGCACTATACGCCCGGCAACGGTGTTCGTCAAGCCTGCTGAGGGGTGACATCCCGTCCCCCCCTATGCGGGGGGCTCCCCGATGGAACTCCTTGCGTCATCGATAATTTTTGTGATAGGTATTCTCCTGACTCCCGCTGTCAGCGGAAAACAGAATAATCACCTGCACTGGAAAAAACCGCGATGTCCGGAATAACGGAAATCCTCTTGATTGTTGCGATCCTCCTGGGCATCTTCATGCTTCCCAGGCTCATGTCCAGGAAGCCGGATCAGGTCTCACAAGAACGCCACGGGAGCCCGCCGCTTTCAGGACGGATGCGGTTTGCCATCCTGGCGTCGCTGTTGTGGCCGGTGCTTGCGGCATTTTTTCTAAAGCCCTGGAACAGCCACTGGATTGTTTTTCTCTATATCGCCGTGGGCCCTGTGGCCTTGATCTGGGGAATCTACTGGGTATTCTCAGGATTCAGGAAAGAGGGGAAGTGAGGGCTTTCTTCAGGCAATTTCTGAATCCTGGAACCTGTTTTTATAATAGATGTTCATGGCAAAGGGTCGTCGCCCCTGGGGATGAAGACGGGAGAGTTATCCGTTATCAGTTAATGGTTACCAGGGAAAATTACAAACAGCCCCCCGATAACAGATAACCCATAACCGTCACCGGGTGTATTTTCATGTCAATGATTCAGATAACAGAAGATATCGCCATTGACGAAAAGGAGATCCAGGAGGCCTTTATCCGGGCCTCGGGCCCGGGGGGGCAGAATGTCAACAAAGTCGCCACCGCGGTTCAACTCCGGTTTGATGCGGCCAATTCCCCTTCGCTTTCCCAAGATGTTCGCAGGCGTCTCGCTGTGGTGGCGGGAAAACGGATGACGGATGCCGGGGTCCTGATCATTCAGGCCCGTCGATTTCGGACCCAGGAGCAGAACCGTCAGGATGCCCTGGAGCGATTGATCCGCCTCATCCAGGAGGCGGCCCTCCCCCCAAAACGCCGGCGAAAGACCGCACCGACCCTCGCCTCGAGGGAGCGCCGGCTGACTTCAAAACGCCGCCGGGCCCAGACCAAAAAGATCCGTCAGGACACGCCGAAATCCGAGGAGTAAACCCTTTAAGAATCGATGTCCGCAAGGGCCCGGGACAGCCGGCTGCACCCATCCGCCATCTCTTCCTGTGTGACCGTCAGGTGCGGCGCGATCCGGATGACGTTGTTACAGAGCCCCCCTTTTCCGACAAGGAGACCGTTTTTGCGGGCGGCATTAATGAGGTCAACGGTCCGGACCGGGTCCGGCCGTTTGCTCCCGCTGCAGCGGGATTCAACGATCTCCATGGCCTGCATAAGGCCCATCCCGCGGACATCCCCCACAAAAGAATGTTTCATCCGGAGGGCGTTCAGACAGTCTCGAAGACGCCGGCCCTGAACCTCGGCATTTTCAGTGAGACGATGCCTTTCGATATAATCGATGGTGGCGAGTGCGGCCGTCATGGTCACGGGATTCCCCCCGAAGGTGGCGAAGGTAAGCCCCTTTACCGCATCAGCGATTTCGGGCGTGGCAATGGTGACGCCGATGGGGGACCCGTTGGCCGTTCCCTTGGCAAAGGTGATGATGTCCGGATCGACCCCCCAGTGTTCAATGCCGCAGAAGTATTTTCCGGTCCGGCCCCATCCGGTCTGGACCTCGTCGCAGATGAAAACGCCCCCCGCCTCCCGCACCAGGGGGAGGATCTGTTTGAAATAGTCCCGGGGCATGACGATGAACCCGCCCACGCCCTGTATGGGCTCGGCCATGAATGCGGCGATCCTGCCGTCGGTGGTGGTGGCCAGTGTCTCCTCCAGATCCTGCACGCAGAGATCCACAAGTCCCTTCTCATCCAGTCCCACCGGGGCCCGGTAGGTGTAAGGGGCGCGCACATGCCGGATATGGCTGTCAAAGACCCCGCCCAAACGCCATGCGCCGTGTCCGCTAAGACTCATGGTGGTCATGGTGCGGCCTGCATAGGCGTGCCTGAGGGTAATCACCTCTCTGTTGCCGGTGTACATCCTGGCGGCCATGATGGCGGTCTCATTGGCCTCGCTGCCGCTGTTGGTAAACAGGCACTTCTGAAGCCTCCCCGGCGTCAGATCGGCAATCTTGCGCGCGACCCGGACCATCGCCTCATTGATATAGAGGGTGGAGGTATGCTGGACCCTTCTCATCTGCCGGATGGTGCGCTCGGTCACCTCCTCATTGCAGTGTCCCACCGAGACCGTGAGTACGCCGCCGAAAAAATCCAGATAGCAATTGCCTTCGGTGTCCCAGATGACGCTGCCCTTGGCCCGGTCCACGATCAGGGGGTGATCCCCGTAAAAGGGGGTGACGGCGGGAAAGATATACTGCCGGTAATCACCGAGGATTGTTTGGGTGGCATCCGTGGTATTTTGTCCTTCCATCAATGGTTCTCCAGGTTGGGGATGGATGATTCTTCTTTTCCCTGACGGCTATTGAACCAGTTCCTGATACAGCTCAGGCCGTCTGTCTTCAAAGAGGTGGTTCCTGGGGGTGATCCTCTTTTCTCTGGCCAGGGCAGGATCGATCTCGATGATTGATTTCTCTTCCCCTGTCCCTGATCCCTCTATCAGAACCTCTCCTTTGGGATCGGCAATCACCGAATGTCCCGTGAATGTGAGGTCCCTTTCCGTGCCGATCCGGTTGGCAGTGACAATGTAGACCCGGTTGGTCATGGCATGGAGCGGGATCGCTCTCTGCGCCAATCCCGGCAGCACCAGGTTGGAGGGATGGCAGATGATGTCAGCCCCTTTCAGGGCCAGAATCCGCCATACCTCCGGGAAGATCCAGTCAAAACAGACGAGCATTCCGATCCGGAACTTCCCTGTATCAAATACCGGAAGCCCTTCGTCACCAGGAAGAAAATAGTCTTTTTCATTCATGAAGAGATGGGCCTTCCGATATCTCCCCACATAGCCCTCAGGCCCCACCAGCACGGCAGAGTTGTAGAGATGATTCCCTGATCTTTCATTAAATCCCGACACAATGAAAAGATCGGCCTCTTTGCATTTGGATGTCAGATAGGTGATGAAAGGGCTCTGTTCCACCTCTTCGGAGGTGTCCCAGGCCTGATCCCGATCTGCAAAATGATACCCCGAGTTGCAGAGTTCGGGGAGAACGATCATATCCGCCCTCTCTGAACCGTAGAGGAGACGGTCCAGTTTCTCCATGGTGGCGCCGGCGTCGCCGAGGACCGGGGCAAACTGTACGAATCCGATATTCATTGTCATCTCCTGATTCCCTTGTCTTTCCCTGCGGAACATGTTCAAATGACGGCTGTTGACAATACTGAAGATAGACGCAATGTCAACAGCTTTCAAGTTAATGTTTTGGGGTCCCCCCAGGCAATGCCGTATCCATGACCGGAAATGGACCGGGTTGAGACAGCGGATGCCGGGTATTCATAAGGGATCACGGGATCTGCAATCCCTCGACTTCGGGTTTTTATGAATGCATTTTATACATTTTTTGCCGTTGCCCCCAAAGGGATAGAGCCCCTCCTTGTGGATGAACTCAAGGGCCTCGGGGCGGACGGGGTAAAGGCCTCGCGATCCGGCGCCTTTTTCCAGGGAGACCTGGAGACAGGTTATCGGGCCTGCCTGTGGCTGCGCACCGCCAACCGGGTGCTCCTGCCGCTCGCGCGGTTTCAGGCCGAGACCCCGGAGGCCTTGTACGACGGGGTGCGAAATATCCCCTGGGGTGAACATCTCGAACCGGACGGCTCCCTTGCCGTGGATTTGAGCTCATCCCTCTCCCAGATTCATCACAGCCGTTACGGGGCGTTGAAGGCAAAGGACGCCGTGGTGGATCAGTTCCGGGAGCAGTTCGGAATACGGCCGTCGGTGGACCTCTCCAGGCCCGATATCCGGCTGAATGTCTATTTATTGAGGGATGAGGCCGTCCTGAGCATCGATCTCTCAGGAGAGAGCCTGCACAAACGGGGATACCGGAATGAGGGGGGGGCGGCGCCCCTTAAAGAGAATCTGGCGGCCGCCATCCTCATGCGCGCCGGATGGCCGGAAATCGCGGCAAGGGGCGGAGGCCTGATGGATCCGATGACCGGTTCCGGAACCCTCCCGATCGAGGCGGCCCTGATGGCTGCGGATGTGGCCCCCGGTCTTCTGAGGGATTACTTCGGCTTCTTGAAGTGGAAGGGGCACCAGCCCGGGATCTGGGAAAGACTCGTTGACGAGGCCCGGGAAAGAAGGGCCGCTGGCCTTAGGAAACTCCCCCCCCTGGTGGGATACGATGCCGATCCAAAGGCCGTAAAGAGCGCTCTCGCCAATGTGGAAAACGCCGGGTTGCGGGGTGCCGTTCATGTGGAAAAAAAGGATCTTGCCGTCCTGGTTCCGCACCCCGCCATGAAAAAAACGCCGGGGCTGGTGGTCATCAACCCTCCCTATGGAGAGCGGCTCGGAGAGATCACTGAATTGAGGTCGCTCTATAAAGCCCTCGGCACGCGTCTCAAGACCCATTTCAGCGGCTGGCGGGTCAGCCTGTTGACCGGGAATGTGGAATTGGGAAAGGAGATGGGGCTGAGGGCGGAAAAGAAGTATTCCCTGTACAACGGGCCGCTTGAATGCAAGCTCCTCAATTTCCGTGTCGAACCGGAGTGGTTTGTGAATACGGAACATCGCATGCTCCGGCAGGTGACTGCCAAATCCCGGATGCCGCCGGGCCCGGGCGCGGAGATGTTCGCCAACCGGATGCGAAAGAATCTGAAGCGGCTGGGGAAGCGGTTCAGAAAGGAAAACATCACCTGTTTCAGGGTGTACGATCAGGATCTCCCCGAGTATGCGGTTGCCGTGGACATCTACGGAAAATGGGTGCACGTCCAGGAGTATAGAGCCCCTGACACGGTGGACCCTGAAAAGGCCGAGGCCCGGCTGGGCCGGGTGCTGGCCGTGGTCCCGGAGGTTCTTGGGGTCCCCGAAGGAAATGTCTTCCTCAAGGTGCGGCGCCGGCAGAGAGGCAAGGCCCAGTATTCCAGACAGGAAAATCACGGGGTCTTCCACGAGGTGGAAGAAAACGATTGCCGGTTTCTGGTTAATTTTACCGACTACATCGACACCGGCCTCTTCCTGGACCAGCGGAAGACCCGCGCCCTGATCAGGGAACTGGCAGGGAGCAGGCGATTCCTCAATCTGTTCTGCTATACCGGAACGGCAACCGTCTATGCAGCCAAGGGGGGCGCAAAGTCCACGACATCGGTGGATACCTCGAGGGTGTATCTGGACTGGGCACGGCGGAACCTGGCCCTGAACAACATCGGGTCGGACCGGCATTTTTTTGATCAGGCCGATGTCTCGACCTGGCTCAGCCGTGAAAAAGGCGCCTATGGTCTCATTTTTTTGGATCCGCCGACCTTCTCGAATTCAAAGGGACGACAGCCTGTTCTGGATGTGCAGAAGGATCATGTGAATCTGATCCGGTCTGCGGCAAGAATTCTGCAACACGACGGGATTATCCTCTTTTCCACCAACTACCAAAAATTCAAGATGGATGTGGAGGGGCTGAAAGGATTCAGGATGGAAGACCTTTCAAAGGCCACGCTGCCGCCGGATTTCGAAAAACGGGCCAGGATGCACCATTGCTGGAAAATCACAAAAATGGAAAGATTTTAGCCACCTGAAAGTATGGCGCCGACCCGCGGGGATCCTGTGATGTGCTTTATCGGAAGCCCAAGACCAACGGCTGCCACCAGGGTCTCACCCGGTAAGACACCCATTTCTCCGCAGGTTGAAGAGAAGTTGCCGGCACAGGGCCGATTCCGTGGCCGCTGCCCGGGTGGGACTGCAGGGTTCTTCAATTTGTGCGGGTCGGGCATATAAATACTTGACAGGGTTTGGCATATGAAATATCCTTCACGGAATTTCAAAAAAACAGGATCCGATCAGCACAGTCCTTCATGGGTAGACTGCCTGTGGACGGCCCGGATCAGCTAAATAGGGATCCCCCCGATATTCTTTTGATTTCTTTTGAACATATGACAAGCAGATAAAGGAGCAAGGGTGCTGAAGTCACCCAGAAGCGTATCGATTCGAAGATGTTAAAGATGTTGGACAGCGGCATTGACCGAAAGGTGCGTTCTTTTATTAACCACTTCAAAAGGAAGGAGGGAGTAATATGAACAAGGGGGATTTAGTCAATGAGGTGGCCAAGGTTACCAGCAGCAAGAAGGAGGCCCAGGCAGCAGTAGATTGTGTCTTTTCAAGTATCACCAATGCCCTGAAAAAGAAACAGAAAGTGACGCTGATCGGGTTCGGGACCTTCAGGGTAGACAAGCGAAAGGCGAGAAAAGGCATCAACCCTCGGACCAGAGAGCCCATCAAGATCAAGGCAAAAAGGGTGCCCAAATTCGTACCGGGCAAGGCCCTGAAAGATGCGGTGTAGCGGGACGTACCCAGACTGGAACAAATATGGCCCTCATTGGGAAAAGTCTTTCCGGTGAGGGCGTTTTTTTTGGAAGGGAGATGTTATGAAGATTGCGGTGAGCGGAAAAGGGGGCGTCGGGAAGACGACCTTTGCCTCTTTTCTCATCAGGGCACTGGCCGATGAAGGGAGAAAGGTATTGGCGATCGATGCCGACCCGGACGCCAACCTGGCCCAGGCACTGGGTATCAAGAACAGCGATGAAATTGTCCCCATTTCTCAGATGAAGGAGCTGATCGAAGAGAGGACCGAGGCCAAGGTGGGGACCATGGGATCTTTTTTTAAGCTGAATCCCAAGGTCAGCGATTTGCCCGAGAAGCTCTCCATCGAGATAGACGGGGTCAAGGTCATGGTCATGGGCGGCGTGAAAACCGGGGGCGCCGGGTGCATTTGCCCGGAAAGTGCACTTCTCAAGAGGCTCATCGGCCATATCGTGCTGTCGCGGGACGAGGCGGTGGTCCTGGACATGGAGGCGGGTCTCGAGCATCTGGGAAGAGGGACGGCCATGAACGTGGACAGACTCATCGTGGTCGTGGAGCCTGGGCGGCGGAGTATCGAGACGGCCCAGCAGGTGCGGAGACTGGCCGGCGATATCGGCATCGGAAAGCTGAACTTTGTCGGGAACAAGATCCGATCGGAAAAGGACAAGGAATTCCTTTTGAAAGAAATGCCCGATTTTGAATTTCTGGGCTTCATGCCGTATCGCGATGAGATCATCGAAGCCGACCTGAATGGACGGCCCCCTTACGAGAAAGACAGGGAAAGTCTGGAGATCGTCAAGACGATGCTCGACAAGATCAGGGATTGAGGGATTCAGAGATTGAGGAATTGAGGGATTTAGGAATTGAGGAATGGGTGACTGCAATGATTGCGATGCCGGCTCTGGTTGCTGATCGCGGACTCCTGACTCAAGACTCCTGACTTCCGCCTTCCGATCTCTGGTCTTCGTGTGCCTTTATACGTCCTGGGAAACCTCTTTTGCCGGTGTTTCTCCGGGGCGGATTTGTGTGAGTCCCGCATGGCGGGATTAATTGCGGCCCATAAGGCCGCCTCGGGAGGAGAAGTGACATATGGGGAAGAGAATTCATAATTTTAACGCAGGTCCGGCTGCCCTGCCTTTGCCGGTTTTGGAAGAATTCCAGTCGGAACTCCTTGATTACAAGGGTTCCGGGATGTCCATCCTGGAGGTGAGTCATCGTTCCAAGTGGTTCGACGACGTCATTGCCGAGGCCGTCGAAAGGACCGGAAGGCTCCTCGGCCTGGGCGATGCGTTTGAGGTCCTCTTTATCCAGGGGGGGGCCAGCCTCCAGTTCTGCATGATACCGATGAACCTCTCCGTAGGTGACAGGCCGGTGGATTATATCAACACGGGGACGTGGTCCACCAAGGCCATCAAGGAAGCGGAGATCCAGGAAAAGGACGTCCGTGTCATCGCCTCTTCCGAGGACAAGGGGTTTTCATATATCCCCAGGGAATTTGCGGTGGACCGGGACGCTTCATATCTCCATTTTACCTCCAATAACACCATTAAGGGGACCCAGTGGTCCCGATTCCCGGACGCGGGCGACGTGCCGCTGGTTTGCGACATGTCTTCGGATTTTATGAGCCGGCCCTTTGACGCCCGGCCATTCGGGCTGATCTATGCAGGGGCCCAGAAGAACATCGGACCCGCGGGATCGGCCATGGTGATTATCCGAAAAGACATGTTGGAGCGAACGCCCAAAAAGATTCCCACCATGCTCAAATACACGACGTTCGCGGAAAAGAACTCCATGTTCAATACACCCTCCTGTGTGGTGATCTATATCGTCGCCCTGGTCCTGAAATGGCTCGAAGAGACCATCGGGGGCCTTGAAAAGATGGCGGCGATCAACCGGAACAAGGGCGACATCATCTATAATTTCATTGATGCATCTCCTTTTTATCGGGGGACTGCGGATAAGGACAGCCGCTCTTTGATGAATGTGACCTTCCGGCTTCCGAGCGAGGATCTGGAGAAAAAATTTGTCGCCGACGCCCAAAAAGCGGGATTGGGGGGGTTGAAGGGACACCGTTCCGTGGGAGGATGCCGGGCCTCCATCTACAATGCCACGGCCGTCGATGGGGTGAAGGCCCTGGTGGCGTTCATGGCCGAATTCGAGAAAAAGGAAGGGTAGAGAAAAAAGCGAGGTGGGATGAATTGAAACGGACGAGGATCGCCGAGGTGCTCCGATCCGGTCAGATCGGGGGCCGATATACCGTGATGGGCTGGGTCAGGACCCGAAGGGACTCCAAGGGCGGATTCTCCTTTGTGGAGATCAACGACGGGTCCTGCCTCTCCGGTCTGCAGATCATCGCGGACCAGGGACTGGACAACTATGAGGGCGAGGTCCTCAAGCTGCAGACCGGCTGCTCGATAAAGGCGCAGGGGACCCTGTCCGAATCGCCCGGCAAGGGTCAGAAGGTGGAATTGAAGGCCGAATCGATCCGGGTGATGGGATGGGCCGATCCGGATGTTTATCCCCTTCAGAAAAAGCGGCATTCTTTTGAATTTCTTCGAACCATCGCCCACCTGAGACCCAGGACCAATACCTTTGGTGCAGTGGCCAGGGTGAGAAACGCCATGGCCCATGCGATTCACACCTTTTTTCAGGACAGGGGCTTCATCTATCTCCATACTCCGATTATTACGGGGAGTGACTGCGAGGGTGCCGGCGAGATGTTCAAGGTCACCACCTTTGAACTGAACCGTGCGCCTGAAAAAGACGGGGCCATAGATTTTTCCAGGGATTTCTTCGGGGCCCCGGCCAACCTGACGGTCAGCGGTCAGCTGGAGGCGGAGATTTATGCCCTGGCCATGGGAGATGTATATACATTCGGTCCCACGTTCAGGGCCGAGAACTCCAATACCTCGCGCCACCTGTCCGAATTCTGGATGGTGGAACCGGAGATGGCCTTTTGTGATCTGGAGGGGAACATCGAGCTGGCCGTGGCGTTTCTCAAGGAGATCTTTGCCTCGGTTCTGAATACCAGCGAGGAAGACATGGCCTTTTTCAACCGTTTTGTTGATTCGTCGGTGATCGGAACCCTGGAAGGCCTGGTGTCGCAGGATTTTGAGGTGATGACCTACACGGAGGGGATCGATATCCTGAAGAGGGCGACGGGGACATTCGAGTTCCCCGTGGAATGGGGTGTCGATCTGCAGTCCGAACATGAGCGGTATCTCTGCGAAAAGGTGATCAAAGGGCCGGTGGTGCTCATCGATTACCCCAAAGAGATCAAGGCCTTTTACATGAAGGTGAACCCGGATGGAAAGACGGTCCGGGCCATGGATGTGCTGGTGCCCAAGATCGGCGAGATCATCGGCGGGAGTCAGCGTGAGGACGACCATGACACGCTTTTGGAGAGGATCCAGGGGGCCGGGCTCAGGGCAGATGATTACTGGTGGTACCTGGATCTCAGGAAATTCGGATCGGTCCCCCATGCGGGGTTCGGCCTCGGATTCGAGCGGTTGATCCAGTTCGTGACCGGCCTCTCCAACATCCGCGACGTCATCCCCTTTCCGAGGACCCCCGGCAATCTGGCCTTTTGAGATTTGAAATTTGATGCATTCATAAAAAGTCGTCACCCCGTTGAATCCCGCCGAATGGCGGGACGGGGTCCAGAGGTTTTGTAACTGATTGAATCCCGCTGTTGCGGGACTGGATTCCGGCCTTCGCCGGAATGACGAAAAATGACATTTCCTGACTTCTTACGAGACCATCAAATTTGAGATTTGAGATTTGAGATGGGAAAGTGAAGATCGGGTCGGCTGTCTTTGCAGTTCTCCCATTGCGCCTTGAGCCTTCCACTCACCCCTCGGCCGTCAGTCTCTCTTTGAGCCGTGTGTACCGTTTGCGGATCTTATTGTTGTTCACCCCGATGGCCAGGGCCTTCCTGGCGCCGATAAGGATGACGAGTTTCCGGCCCCTTGTCACGGCCGTGTAGATCAGATTGCGCTGCAGGAGCATATAGTGCTGCATGACCAGAGGGACGATGACCGCCAGGTATTCGGATCCCTGGGATTTATGCACCGAGACCGCATATGACAGAACGATTTCATCCAGGTCGTTATAGTCATAGGGGATCTCTCTCCTGTCAAAGGAGATGACGACCTCCCGCAGCTCAGGATCGACCCTGAGGATGCGACCCATGTCGCCGTTGAAGACCTCTTTGTCGTAGTTGTTCCGGATCTGCATCACCTTATCATGGATTCTCAAGACCCTGTCGCCCCTCGCAATCCCTTTGCCTGTCGGATTGAGGGCCTTTTGAAGCGCCATATTCAGGTTTTCCGACCCCACAACGCCTCTGTGCATGGGCGTCAGCACCTGAATATCATCAAAGGGATTCAGCCCGAACCTTTCGGGGACCCTCTCCGTGACCAGTTGGATGATTTCCCTGAGGACGTCATCGGGGTCGTCCCGTTCGATAAAATAGAAGTCATCGAGCCGGTCCTTAGAGGGTTTCCGTGCAGGAAGGCGGCCGCTGTTGATCCGGTGGGCATTGACCACAATCCGGCTCTCCCTGGCCTGCCTGAAGATTTGGTGAAGCTCCACCACCGGCACCGACCCGGAACCGATGACATCGGCCAAGACGTTTCCGGCCCCGACCGACGGAAGCTGGTTGACATCACCCACCAGGATGAATGTGGCTTCAGGCGGGATTGCCCGCAAAAGGTGGTACATCAGGATCGTATCGATCATGGAGGCTTCATCCACCACCAGGAGGTCGCAGCAAAGCGGCGATTTCTCGTTTTTCTGAAAACCTCCCTTTTGAAGGCTGTACTCCAGCATGCGGTGAATGGTTCTGGCTTCGCGACCGGTGATCTCACTCATTCGTTTGGCGGCCCTCCCGGTGGGCGCGGCCAGGAGCATCCGGATCTTGAGCCCCGAAAATATCGTCAGGATCGCGTTGATTATGGTCGTCTTTCCGGTACCGGGGCCCCCGGTGATGACCAGGGCCTTGTTTTTCGCGGCGCTCCTGATCGCCCTGATCTGGTCTGCTGCCAGGGAGATGGAAAGCCGCTGCTGGACCCATGAGACCGCCTTGTCCGCATCAATTTCCCGGATGGATTTGGGGGCGCTGAGGAGGGCCTTCAGGTGTCGGGCCGCCCCGGTCTCAGATACGTGGAATCTGGCCAGGTAGACCCCCCGGGTGGCCTGGGATGTGTTGTCTGCCGGGTTTTTCATATCCTCGATGATCACCCGTTTTTCCTTGGCAACCTCCTCCAGGGCCTCTGCGATCCGTTCCGGACGTATCTCCAGGGCCTCCACGCATTTGTCCAGGAGAGATTCATAGGGGAAGTAGACATGCCCCTCATCGGAAAGCCGGCCCAGCACATAGAGTATCCCTGCCCCGGCCCGCAACACGGAATCCTTTTCAAATCCCAGCTTTTCGGCAATCTTATCAGCCGTGACAAAGCCGATACCGAAGATGTCGGTGGCCAGGCGATAGGGGTTCTCCTGGACGACCTGGATGGACCGGCTCCCGTACTGTTTGAATATCTTGGTGGCGTAGCCTGAACTGACCCCGTGCCCCTGGAGGAAGAGCATGACATCGCGGATCTCCTTCTGGTCTTCCCATGCCTTCCAGATCATGGCGATCCGTTTTTCCCCGATCCCTTCCACCTGGGTTAGCTGTTGAATATCCGTTTCAATAATATCCAGTGTCCGGCCCCCGAATTTTTTGACGATCCGTTTGGCCATGACCGGGCCGATGCCTTTGATCAGGCCGGAGCCGAGGTACTTCTGAATGCCCTGCACCGAGGCGGGCACGGTGGTCTGACAGTGGGTGATTTTAAACTGCTCGCCGTACCTGGCGTGGATGGACCATTCGCCTTTCAATCTGACCACTTCGCCCGGCATGGGCGCCATGAGGTTCCCCACCACGGTCACCAGATCGCGCCGTCCATATACGCTCAATCTGGCGATGGTGTAACCGTTTTCCTCATTGGTGTAGGTGATTCGTTCAATCTGACCTTCCAGGTCGACGGGCATGTCCTCTCCCTCCGGGTGAAAGTCACTGGCCAGCCCTTGACCGAAAACCCGGAGTTCCGATCAAGGAGTTTGAAAGACGAAGTCTTAAATGGGTTATTATCTGAAGCGGGTAACCGCAACCAAAACGGCTGTGTGCTGTCCCGTCATTCCGGCTAGAATCGTGCCGGAATGACGAAAGGCTAAGCGTATAGTGGAAGAATGGCCATGTTTTTTTGTCTTTAATGACAGAATACCAGGTACTCAGACTCTTGATGGTTTCCTCAGCGGAGCTTATAGTTTCCCGCCGGGCGCCACTCAAATTTTTTGAGCAATGCAGGCACTATTTTGCCAGGACTTCCCGTATCTTCTTCGAGAGGGCCGCCATGGTGAAGGGTTTCTGGATGAAGCCGTTGCATCCATGCTTCAGTATCTCTGTTGCCTGGCCGTCTATACTGTACCCGCTGGACAGCAGAACGAGAAGGTCAGGGGCTTCCTGTTTGAGCCTGTCGTAGGTCTCCACACCGGGCATGTCGGGCATAATCATATCCAGTATGACCAGGTCGATGGTGCGCCTGTGGGACCGGCACAGTTTGACCGCCTCTCTACCGCTCCCGGCACTGAGAACCGTGTATCCCAGCCGTCTCAACATCTCTTCGCCCACCTCGATAACGATCTCTTCATCGTCCACCAGGAGAATCGTTCCGCCACCGGGGGTGATTTCAAGGGGCGGATCAATCTCTCTTGTTTTCGTGATCTCTTTTGCCTCAACGGCCGGAAGGAAGAGGTCGAAGGTGGTTCCCTTGCCTTCAGCACTCCTGACAATGATACTCCCGCTGTGATTTTTGATAATTCCATAGGCCGAGGCAAGGCCGAGGCCCGTTCCCTGACCCACTTCACGGGTGGTGAAAAAGGGATCGAAAATTTTCTGCAGGGTGTCTTCATCCATGCCAACACCGGTATCGGTCACCGATAATTTAACGTATTTCCCCGGTCTGAGGCCGGACGGTTTCGGATGATCCCCGGGTATGGTGAGATTCTGAGTGGTGATAATGAGATCTCCCCCCTCGGGCATGGCATGACCTGCATTCACATAGAGATTCATGAGCACCTGTTCGATCTGTCCCTGGTCCGCTTCAATCATCCAGATATCTTTCTGATAGGTGGAACGGATCTTAATTTCCTTTTTCATGCGTGAAAACAGGTCGATGCTCTGTCGAGCGATCTCATTGAGGTTCGTAGGTTTGATTTCGTACTTGCCCGCCCTTGCAAATCCCAGGAGCTGTCTGGTGAGGCTCGCGCCCCTCTGAATATGTTCTTCAATATTGTGAAGTCTCTTTTGATCCGGATGCGAGGCGTCCTTGTCGAGAAGAAGGAGAGAAACATTCCCCTGTATGGCCATGAGGAGATTGTTAAAATCGTGGGCAACCCCTCCTGCCAGGGTACCGATGGACTCCATCTTCTGCGCTTCATAGAACTGGGATTCCAGGGCTTTTGTTTCGGAGATATCGCGGAGAATCACCAGCATCCCTGAAGGGTTCCCCTCGTGGTCATCATACCGGGAGGCGCTGATGCTCACGTCCAGCAGGCGTCCGTCTTTTGTAAACCGTTTGGTTTCAAATCCATGACAAGGGGTCCCGTAATCCACCAGCTCACGAATAATGCGCATGGACTGTTCCTTCTCAGGATCGGGCAGAAACGGGATCCGTTTTCCTTCGATTTCTTCCTGGGTCCATCCGAATATGCGGGTAAACGCGGGGCTCACATATTGGACGTTTCCGTCGATATCGTAGATGACAATGGCATCTGCAGAGGAGTGGAGAAGGGACCCATAGAGCTCCTCACGTCTCTTGGCTTCGTCATAGAGCTGGATGTAGCTCTGCTCGCTTTTCTTGAGGCTCTCCTCCATCCTGGCCTGTTGGGTGATATCTTCACAGGTCAGCAGCAGCTTTCCGGTTTTCATGGCCACGGCCCTGAACTGGATGATCTTTTCCTCTCCGTTTTTGCACCTTACTGTGAAAACACGGGGCTTGACCTCTTCCGCACCGGGGTGCCGGACCACGTCCTGTTTCCAGGCCGCGATCACCTTGTCCCGGTAGGACGGATCCGGATAGGCCTTTTCAAACCACGTCTTCTTGTCGGGGACATCGGTCATCGTGTATCCGAAAATCCGCGTGAACTTCGGATTCAGATACTCATGGCGTTGATCCGTGCCTGTTATGGAGATCCCGAACGGGGCGTCCTCTCCCAGTGCCCGGAACTCCTTCTCCCTTTCCATAAGCCCCTTTTCAGCATCCCTCCGTGCGGTCTCGGTCTTGATGGCCTGCCAGACGATGAACAGGGAGAGGGCCAGGACCACTGCGAGTATACCGGAACATATGGCCACCATTTTACCGGTGATCGATAGGATGTCGGCCCGGATATCCTCCACATATATCCCTGTTCCGATAATCCATCCCCAGGGTTCGAATCCCCTTACATAAGAGATCTTCGGGACCACTCGATCCGGGTTGTCCTTCCATTGCCACATGTAATCCACATATCCGGCCCCGGCGCCTTTCACTGTCTTGACGAATTCCAGAAAGAGATGCCTCCCCTCACGATTGACGTAATCTGAAAGATCCGTTCCTTCCAGATCAGGGCGGTACGGGTGCATCACCAATCTGGGGGTCATGTCGTTTATCCAGAAATAATCTTTCCCATCGGGTCCGTACCGCATTCCCCGCATCCGCTGGACGACCCGGGACTGGGCCTCTTCAAGGGAGAGTTCTCCTTCTCGCACCCGGTCGTGATAGACAGCCAGCAGACTCCAGCAACTATCTGTCAGGTTTCGAATCATCTCCCGCTTCTGGGCCGTCATCTGCTTTTCTATGGACGGAATAAAGAGAAAGAAAACACTCAGGATAAACAGGATCAGGGTCAATCCTACCGGGATAACGATTCTGAGAGAGGCGGATCGAACGGAACCTCCGGCAAGAGGCTTTAAGATATCAGGGGGTGTCATGGTGAAGTTCTCCCTACATGGATCAGCGGGCAATAAACCGGCCACGTCCTCTAATGTTCCTGCACCTTACCCTGCCGGCTAAAATAATTCAACTTGCTTTTGTTCGGGTGTGACGCACAGGTCCGGTCCGGCTACCCCACCTGTGAGGGATCAGCCGTGAATGGAATCAAAGGTGCTGTTCCGGATTGGGAACAGGTGTTTAAAGACGGTAACCGATAAGCGGGAGAGGAGGGACAGCAAAAAGATGGATGACGACAGTTTGGGTTGGGTGCCCCACGCGGATTTCTTGAGCACGCCCGTGTTTTCCCGAAAGAATATCCTTCGGGCCGTAAGGGAGATCGGGACATCCGTGTAGAGTCCCCGGTCAAACAGATAACGGAGGTGTTGTTTGAACTCAGGGCCCCGGGTTCGGGGCAATTCAGACCTCCGGACCCCCAGACACATAAAGATGGCTTTTTTCCCAGTCCCGATGCGTTTCCTGGAACGATTTCAAAAAACACCGTCCCTTTTTGTCGCGAAGATCGTATACCGCATGCCTTAAGATGACGACGGGGATTCCCCCCTTGAGGCTCACGCTTATTTCATACCGCGTAAAACCGGTTATCAGCCCCTTGACGATCTCCCCTTCCATGAGCGTGAAAAAGACCACCTTCCTTTCCTTCATGAGAGGGAAAAGGGATTTGTTTTTGATGTGATATCTCTTTCTCGTGGGGATGATCGGTTCCAACTGAAGATCCTGGACCTTCCGGTCCACCTTGAGGAGCGGCCTGACCGCATCGGAGGACGCGGCAGGATAAACCAGCTTGACGTCGGTCTTGGGAAGATGCATCTCCTCGGTTTCGGCGGTGCGGAGACCGAGGTCATATTTCAGATTCTCGCTGACCGTGCCCCGAAAAATGCGATGACCGTGAAGATGAAACTCATAGGTCTCTTTTGATTCAAACGCGTGATCGAAAACAGATATATGATAATTGGCGTCCAGATATTCCTGGAGCCCTGAAAGAAATCCCATTTTATTCCGGTTTCACAATACCGGCGATGAAGTGCGGTCAGGTTGATGCACGGCGCCGGTTTATTCTTGAAGATCCTGTTTCAGTTTCTCCTCGAATTCCTGGAAGAAGCGGTCTCTCTCTTTCCAGTCAGGCCCGAATCGTTTGCTGAAATAATTGCCCAGTTTATCAAACAGCTTTTCCCAGACCGGTTTTCCTTCACCCAGAACAACGTCTTCAAGATACGAGGCCAGTTCTGATATCTTCTCCTTGGGCAGAAACGAGACCGCACCCAATTTGATCGATTTTTTCAGAGATTCGGGAGAAAGGGCATGGGCGGTGAGCATGACGGTCGGGAATCCTCTGGACACGGCGGTTTTCAGGAGCTCAAACCCATTTACACCCATAATGTCGAGGATGACGATGTCATAGGTGTAACTCAGGAGGTATTGAAGGGCTGTGTCATAATCGGTTGCTTTGTGGACCAGGCACATGTCCAGTTCTTCCTCCACGGTCTCCAGGACATCGGGCTCATCATCCACCACCAAGACAACTTTGTCTTTCAAGGCGCTCTTTTCACTCATCGCAGTTCTTTCCCCCTTTCATTCGTTGTCAACCTGTTTCACCCAGTCTATGTTTATAACAGAGATTCATCTGTTGTCAAAGTAAATTCGTCAAAGCCATGCAAAAACTCCCTGCATCAGAGGCGGTGACCCTCGTCGCCCAGGACACGCAAATAGATTCTGAATGCCTTTGATGATCGCCAAGGGTCAACCCCGGGGAATGGCCTTGATGCGCTCTACATCCTCACGGACGATCGAAGGGGCCTTTCCGCCGGTAAGGACATAGACCCTGGCCGCTTCATCGATCTCTTCGGCAATATCCAGGGCCTCCCGGAAATCCTTTCCCACAGTCACCAGCCCGTGGTTTTGCAGCAGGACGGCCCAGTTCCCCCGGCCTGACAATGCCTTTGTGACGCCTTCTGCCAGATCCGGACTGCCGGGGACCATAAAAGGAAGCATCGGGAGGGGAAAGGCGTAATAAACGAACCCGGGGGTCAGTGCCGGCATGGAACCGGCCCCCGGTGCGAGCAAGGTCGAAGCAGCGATGATGTATGCCCCATGCACGTGAAAGACAACGTTTACGTCGGGTCTTGCCCTGAGAACCCCCAGGTGCATATTCGCCTCTTTTGTGGGCATCTTGCCCTGGATCAGAAGTCCCTCTTCGTCCACAACCGTTATGCTTTCAGGTTGCACGTCCCTCAGAGAACAGCCCGTTGGGGTCAACCATATGTGGGCGCCGCAACGGGCTGCCACATTGCCGCCTACACCGGTCGCCAGGTGACGCTCGTAGAGAAGGTTGCAGAAATGGCAGAAGTCTTTTCTGGAAGCGGAGAAATCCTCTGTTTGAATATCCGTCAAATCCATGTTGAGGCCGTGACCCTTTCAGAATGGCAGATTGGGACGATTGCGGCAATGTAGCCCGTTAGGAAGATGTTTTCAAGGGTTTTCAAGCTTGACCCGAGGCCGTTCCTGTGTGATAAGAGAGAGGCCATGTCCTGTTGCGAAGATTGAAGCAGAGAATTGTTTAAATCCAAAGGAGATCCTGCATGACAGATGACAGCGGCCCTGGCGGCCTAAACACGATTATTGGCACCATTGAGAATGAGAAGGATCCGACACAGCGCATCCTTATTCAATACCTGAGGGAAGAGAATGCCTTTGTGACATCGGGAATCAAGGTCCATTTCGATGAAAAGGAGATACTGATCCCTGCCCACTTGGTGGTTATGGACCTCCAACGGATGGGGGCTATTGTTTCAGCTATTTTGGAGAAGCTCTCCCAGGCCCATGACAGGGAGAGTACCTTCCGATATGCCTCTCGAATCGATGCCCTTGACAGGGCCTACACCCTGGTGGAACAGGGAGATTATATGAGTCTGTCAGAGATGGGCGTGCAAAATGATCTGAAGTGACTCAAGTCAAAAGTGACACCAGGGGAGAAGCTCAAAGCTGCAAGCAACCAGGAACCGCAGAGGTCGCCCCGGTGAAACAGAAGAAAAAAGGGTTTCAAAGGGCAAGGAAATCAGAGGGCAGAAGTCAGATGTTGGAAAAACCCAGAACCCCGCAACCCGCAACCCGCAACCAGTAACCCGCAACCAGAGGGTTTCACCATGAAGATTGCCCAGTTTTACCATGACGACCGGATCCGGGCCGGCATTGTAGAGGGCGACCGGATCGCTCCCTTCAACATGGGGGGAGACATGATCGATATGATTTCGAATGGCAATCCGGACGGATATGAGCGGGAGGCACCCATTCCTCTTGCCGGGGTCAGGTTCGCGCCCCCGGTGACGCGACCATCCAAAATCATTGCCCTGGGTCTCAACTACCAAGACCATGCCAAAGAAAGCAAGGGGAAGATCCCTGAAACACCTCTTGTCTTTGCCAAGTTTCCCAGCAGCCTGATCGGCCACGGAGATCCCATTACGTGGGACAGGACGGTTGCCGGAAAGGTCGATTTTGAGGCCGAACTGGCCGTGATTATCGGAAAGACTCTCTACAGGGTCAATGAAGAAGATGCCTTGAAGGCTGTTTTCGGCTACACCTGCGCCAATGATGTGAGCGCCAGGGACCTCCAGTTCGGAGACGGTCAGTGGGTGCGGGGGAAATCCCTGGATTCCTTCTGCCCGCTCGGGCCGTGGATCGTTACGCGAGATGATGTGCCGGATCCCCACTCGCTCGGCATCCGGTGTCGGGTCAACAATAGGCTGATGCAGGACAGTCACACCGGGCAGATGATATTCAGGATACCCGAGGTGGTGAGCTTTCTCTCAAGGCATTTCACCCTGAACCCGGGGGATGTCATCCTGACCGGAACGCCGCACGGGGTGGGGGCCTTCCGTGACCCGCCGGTCTATCTTTCGAATGGGGACGGGGTGGCAGTGGAGATCGAGGGAATAGGCCGGCTGGTGAACCCCTGCTCAGTGGTGGATGGCTAAACCTAACCAAAGATATTTGAAATTTGGCTAAATTCAGGATTTCAGGGATGCAGGGATTTTTGAGAATGCCTCTTCATCATGCAAAATCCCGAATTCCTCAATTCCTCAATCCCTATTCTCTACGCAAGGGCCTGCTCAAGATCGGCAATCATATCCTCTGTGGATTCCAGGCCGACCGAAAGACGGATGAGACTGTCGGCGATGCCGAGGGCCTCACGCTCCTCCGAAGACATACCGGCATGTGAGGTGGCGGCCGGACGCGTGATCAGCGCTTCCACCCCACCAAGGCTCGGTGCAAGGATCGGCAGCGTTGTCCGCTGCAGGAACCGCTCCGCAGCCTCCAAGCCGCCCCTTATTTCAAAACTCATCATTCCACTGTAGCCATCAAAGAGTTCTGCCGCACGCGCATGTCCGGGATGTGTTTCGAGCCCCGGATAGTTGACTACCGCAATTGAGGGATGCCCTTGTAGAAACTGGGCGATTTTGAGAGCGCTTTCATTCTGATATTTCACTCGAACCGCCAGTGTCTTCATCCCTCGATACAGGAGGAAACAGGCATGGGGGTCCAGGGAACCGCCGAAATGAGCCAGTTTGCGTGCGATTCGGTCAATCAGTTCGGAACGGCCGATAACCGCGCCGGCCACGATGTCCGAATGGCCGTTCAGGTATTTGGAGCAGCTGTGGATGGAGAGATCGAACCCCCATTCCGGAGGGCGGAAATTGACCGGGCTTGCAAAGGTGTTGTCAATCATTGAAACAAGGGCCGATTCCCTTGCAAATTGGACCACCGCCTTGAGGTCGGCGACCTGCAGGAGGGGGTTTGTCATGGTTTCAACAAGGATGGCTTTGGTATTGGGCCGGCATTTTGATCTCCACGAATCCGGGTCGTTCCCGTCGACAAAATCGAATGAAATACCGAGGTCGGGCAGGTCGGTTGCAATAAAATCGTGGGTTCCGCCGTAAAGGCAGTCCTGGGCCAGCAGATGATCGCCCGATGAAAGAACGGCTAAAAGCGCTGTTGAAATGGCGGCCATTCCACTGGCCGTCACAAGCGCAGCCTCTGCATTTTCGCAGTCAGCCAGTTTCCGGTGAAGCGTTACATGATTCGGGGTATTGTTAAGGCGGATATATTTGAGATTGTAATAGCCGGGTTCACCAATGGCCTCAAAGGTGGAAGATTGAAAAACGGGCAGGCTGACGGCGCCGCAGATCAGCGGGTCAGGCTCACCAGAATGAATGAGTTTGGTCTCAAGATTTTTGTACCTTTTGGTCATGCCACGGGTCCTTTCATGGTTCTCACGGTTGCCACACAGGTGTCGTGGAAATCGATTCGGAGTTGAGCGCCGCCTCTTGCCACCAAGGCGGCCAGCCTGATCGTAAAAGAAACCTGAAAATCAAGTTTACATAATTCAAGCTTCATACGAGGAGTTCACGTCTTGCTGGGACATTGACATATATCAGAAGATTGGATTTTTCAAGAGGAATGCAGCCTTTGGATGGGGATACAGGAGGGTCGACGTGCCCCGCATTCCCCATTTCCCATTCGATCTTCCAAGTTTATGTTTTCCCATGTCAACACAAAGCGCCGGCG
This sequence comes from Deltaproteobacteria bacterium, assembly GCA_021737785.1. NCBI lineage: Bacteria > Pseudomonadati > Myxococcota > Myxococcia > Deltaproteobacteria bacterium. The sequence continues at coordinate 66,522 of JAIPDI010000015.1, read as the reverse complement.
GCTATTCAGTGTAATGGGACAGCTCGTGGAGCCGCTGACTGAATTGGGACAGTCTTTCGGCTGCGGGTGAGAGGTCGTCTTCTGATTCTGTGGATTTTGCGAGGATGTCTTCATTGATCATCCGGAGGGCGTTCTCAAAGCTGAGACTGGAGATGGCTTCCAGATGGTTGATAATGCCCTGTTTGTGAAATCTCTGACCTAAATAATTCATATTCTTTAAGAGTTCGGATTTATTCCTTCCGCTCTTATCTTTCGCGATAACGGCGCGTGTGGCGATCCAGTAGGATTCAAGGAAGGTCTTTGTAAAGGCCGCCCAGATGGGCAACTGATCAAAACCGAGTCGGGTTACCCTGAATCCATCCCGGGAATCGCTCGGGGCAATATATGAGGCCTCCATAAAATAGTCGTTCGCCTCATTGACCTTGTCCTGAACCGTAACCCCTTCGTCATAAATAAACTCGTATCGAAACAGCTTTTTGAAGAAATTGTAATCGTCCAGGATCGACCGGGCGCTCTTTACCTCCTCCTTCCCGGTCAGGAGGGAGAGGGCCACAAATGCATGCGACATGAAGCAGTGGACAATGTTGTTCTTGTAATATTCCAGCTCTCTCTTTTTTTCATCATCCACATAATAGAAGACCTCTGATCCGTCCGTGTCCTCCAGTGCGTTGACCACATTGGTCTTGATCAAAATGGCAAGGGCCTCTTGGATGGCCTTATCATGGCTGGATAGGCTGGTGGCAACAGGCACCCGGTATCTTTCAAAAAAATGCATGAGGGTGCCCACGGTTTCCATTATCTCCTGCAGGTGAAATCCACGACGATGTCGGGTCAGGATAACGGATGCCAGGAGGGCCATGGGGGTTACCAGGCTCGCGCCGTTAATGGCGCGGATGAGATGAAAGGCCAGACGTTTGTGGGTCTTGTCTCCAAGATCGCCATTTTGGTCCAGATAGTCCTTCAGCAGGAGGGGCCGGCCGAACCGGATATAGATCTTTCCGTACTTTTTTTTGAGGAAATGCCGGGTCCGGATCACCTGTCGAAAGCTCTCCTTTTTCTTCTGGCCCCCACCGATTTCCTTGAGATAAGACTGTTCTTCGATGATGCGGTCATAAGTGATGGAGGCAGGGACAAAGACCAGATCGTCGCAGTGCCCTTCCTTGAACGCCTGAATCAGGATGGAGAGGAATCCGATTTTGGGGAGGACCAGTTTGCCGCTGCGGCTTCGGCCTCCCTCGATGAAAAATTCCAGGGGATGCCTCTCCTCAAGGAGGGCCGTGATGTATCGGGTAAATACGGTGGCGTAGAGCCTGGCGCCCTTGAAACTTCTGCGGATAAAAAAGGCCCCCGATTTTCTGAAAAAAGGCCCCATGGGCCAGAAGGAAAGGTTTTTGCCCGCAGCGATCCGGGGGACATGCATGTGGTTCAGATAGAGGGTATGGTTGAGCACCAGGTAGTCAATGTGGCTTTTGTGGGATGGGACATAGATGACCGGGCCTTTTCTGCCGCATTCTCTTACGGTCGCCAGTTCCGTTAAATCCACGTCAATGCCCTGAAACATCTTCTTCCAGAGCCACGTCAACACGATGTTGGCGAACTGGATGTAGGCGATATTGTAATCCGCGGCGATCTCATCAAAATAGGCGGCTGCCTCTTTTCTTGCATGCTTCAACCGGGCCGCGTTTTCCGAGCATTTAGTTTGAATAGCGTGTATAACCGTTGGGTCTTTAAGAACTTTCTCCTTAAATTGCTGTCTCGACTTGATGACCGGGCCCAGGATCACCCGCTTCTGCTGATCAATGCTGTCAAGGAGGAGTTGTCTCACTTCAGTGGCCATCGCCTCCGGCGGGTCTTCCTGCGTGCGGGTATCCATCCAGCTCTTTAAATCGAGAGGGGTCCCGAAGTCGATAAAGGCCTGGCGGTTGTGCCTGAAGAAGAGGATGATTTTTCTGATGGTCCCGGGCTTGTCCTTGAATCCAAAAAAGATGTCCAGAAGGTTCGGGTGGTCCTTTTCCGGGGTTTTCTTGTATAGGACAAGCTGGGGTACCAGGTAGATGGGCCGATCGGATTTTTTCTGTGTCTCAATGAGGAACTGCAGCGGGTCCTTTTCCGCGTGTATGAAGTGCCTGGCGAATCCCTTGGGGTCCACCAGACAGATCAGCGATGAGGTGCCCTCTTGAATGGCCGATTCAAGAAAGCCGGTTCGATAGGGGTCGGGCAGTGATCCGTGCTTGAAGAAGAAGCCGATCTTGAATTTCCATACCCGGAAGAGCTGCGAAAGGGGGAGAACCAGGGACATATCCAGGTCGAAAGCGATTTTGGGGTAGGGGAGGCGGCTTTTCCGGAAACGGTAATGATAGAGAAGGTAGTCTAACTGCCCGCTGTATTTGATGGCATAGACAACCGTCCCCTGCCGGTGCATTTGCTTCAAGGGCTCCGTCATGTTCGTATTAAACTGAACACGCTTGAAAAGCCCGTAAAGAAGCCTGTCTAAAAAGAGGCCAGGCTTATGGTCGAGAATGAAGGGATAAAAAGGTCTATCATCCAGCATGTTACTTTCCTTTGAGGCGAATTCTCAGAGCGTTTGGGAACGGGAAACCGGCTTCAAGTCGCCTATTTGGTTTGAATTTTTTTTGGGAATGGCTGATATTACAACGCCGGGCAATCCTTGGCAAGCAACAATTCCGGGGATTCCTTAGAGCGTCCGATTTGGGTATTGTTCAGAATGGCAAGTCGGATGGCCTCCTGAAGGGTAAGGACATTATCGCGGCATTCGGGCGAGTGGGGCGATTGGCGATGCATGGCGGTTGACAAAAGAAATTGTATGGTTAAAAATAGCTGTGTGCACATAGGATAAGGCATTCCGACAGATTGAGGGGGTAATTATGTATACACCTATGATAATATCCGGATTGACAGTGGATCCTGTCACAAACAGTCCTATTGTCATCCTAAAAGAGGTGGATGGGGATGCCACACTGCCCATATGGATCGGATTGTTGGAAGCAACTGCCATTGCCAGTGAACTGGAAGGCGTTAAATTTTCCAGGCCCATGACCCATGACCTGCTCAAAAATATGATGGAAATGGTGAACATAGAGGTTAACAGGATAGAGGTCTGCGATCTCAGGGATAACACCTATTATGCCCTCATCCATTTCAAATTCAATGGAAAAGAGATGTCCATCGATTCCAGGCCGAGCGATGCCATTGCCCTTTCCCTCAGACTGAAGGCGCCGATCTTTGTGGCGGAAGAGGTCATCAGCAAGTCCAGCAGTATAGACTTGAAGGCCGAGCCCCAGGACAAATCGGAAAAAGGGAAGAAATGGCAGGAGATTCTGGAAAGCCTCAATCCGGAAGATTTTGGAAAATACAAGATGTGATCGTCCCCTGTAAGCGCCGCTTTTTATGGTCATTGCGATTCGGGAATGCGAAGTCGCAGACACTTGGAACGAATCAGGCATTTAATCCCTTAACCCTGAAATCGCAATACCGTCTCTTTCCTTCGCAATTCATCGAAATATTAAAGCGTCATCATATTCAACTTTCCAAAGATGTCCTTCCTCTCACGAGCGGGGCGACCTTTTTATCTTGCCCCGGTCCATGCCCTGGCCAGACCACTCAAATGGATAAGGTCCTCCAGTTATGAATGCGCTTCCCAGAAGACAGATCTTCAATTGCCTCGGAGGGGCTGTTGTTGTCCTCTGGTTGGTGATGATCGGGCTGCTGATCCACAAAGTTCACTTTAAAAATTCAGCACAACTATTAGAAATATCAGATAAAAAAGTTGCGATCCAAGAAACGAAGCGTGACTGGATGGAGATCTATCTCAAGGATTCAAAGGTCGGATATTCCATGACCCAGATAGGTCCCCTCGGAGAAGACTATCTCATATGGGAAGAAGTTGTACTGAACCTCAACCTCATGGGCCAGGCGAGCGCCATGCGAACGAATATCCGGTGTGTTGTGGATCGTGAATTCAGATTGAAACATTTTACCTTCAGAATCGACTCGGGCATTGTCCGGTTTGAGATGTCTGGAAAGACGGAAGGACGCCGGATGATAATAGAGACCGGCAAGGGGGCGCGAAAGAAGATCCATACGATTCAGCTGGCAGGCCCCCCAGTGACCGGCTCAGGTATGACGCTCTTTTTCCGGGGACGGCCGTTGAACACAGGGGACTCCTTTGAATTCCTCATTTTTGATCCGTCCACGATGGCCCAGAAGGAGATCGTCGTGACGGTTGCCGGGCGAGAATCCATTGTCATTAACCGCATTGCATACCGCGCCTTTCGACTGGAAACAGAGATGTGGGGTCAGAAACTCATATTCTGGCTGGATGAAGCAGGAGAGGTATTGAAAGAAACGGGGTTCATGGGACTTACCTTGATTCGCTCGAGCGCTGCCGTTGCCCCCCGGGATCTGAAGGGAGAGGAGGCATATGATTTTTATGAAATGGCCTCCATAGAGGTGATGCCGAAACTGAGACACGCGGAGAGACTGACCTATCTGAGCCTCAAAGTGGACGGTCTGGAAAAGGCCCATTTCGATGCTGGTATTCTGAACAGCGGAAGACAGCGTTTTTCAGGCGATACATTGGAGATTGTACAGGAGAAAAGTCCGCTGAAAGGGGATTACCTGCTGCCTTTGACAGATGTGTCAGAAGCCATAAGGCCTTTTCTCAGCCCGGCATTCAATATCCAGAGCGACGACCCGGAGATCACGGCACAGGCGCATCGGATTATCGGAGAGACCAGAGATCCGGTGGCCGCTGCCAGAAAGTTGATGGCATGGGTCTACACCCATGTGGAAAAAAGACCGACGTTGAGCCTTCCGAGTGCCGCAGAGGTCTTGGAGACCCGGACCGGAGACTGCAATGAGCATGCGGTGCTTCTGACCGCCCTCTTGCGGGCAGTAGGCGTCCCGGCCCGCGAATGCGTGGGCCTGGTATATGCCAATGACAGGTTCTTTTATCATGCCTGGACAGAGGCGTATGTGGGCAGATGGATATCCTTGGATGCCACGCTCAACCAGATGCCGACGGATGCCACCCACATCAAGCTGCTCCAGGGGGGACTGGACCGGCAGACGGAAATCATCCCCCTCATCGGAAAGCTTACGCTTACCGTCATGGATTATGGATATGATTCAACTGATTAATTTAACAAAGCAATACCGGGCAACAAGAGCGGTTGACCGGATCAACCTGGAGGTAAAGAGAGGCACCCGCTTCGGCTTTTTAGGGCCCAATGGTGCGGGAAAGACCACAACCATCAAGATGATGGCCGGGGTCCTCAGGCCTACAGAGGGACGGATCCTCATCGACGGCCAGGACCTGGCCGTATCGCCGTCGGCCGTCAAACAGGGTATCGGGTACATCCCGGACAGGCCGTTCATGTATGAAAAGCTGACAGGCCTGGAATTCCTCGATTTTGTGGCAGGCCTTTACCGCCTTGATCCGACGCCATTATTGAGGAAGCGGATGGAGGATCTTCTGTCGGTTTTTGAGCTGCAACACTGGGAGGATGAATTCATCGAGAGCTATTCCCATGGCATGAAGCAGCGCCTGGTCATGTGCGCGGCCCTGGTTCACCAGCCAAAGGTCCTGATTGTGGATGAGCCGATGGTGGGCCTTGATCCCAAGGGGGCAAGACTCGTCAAAGACATCTTCAGAGATCAGGCCCGGAATGGAACTACGCTTTTCATGTCCACCCATTCCCTGGAGATGGCCGAAGAGGTCTGCGAAGAGATCGCCATTATCCAGGCCGGCAGGATCATCGCCTGTGGGACCCCATCGGAGCTGAGGAAACAGGCCGGAATGGACGGAAAACTGGAGGACGTATTCCTGAGGCTGACCCAGGAGAAGGGTATCGCGGGACCATGAGAGAGGCCAAAGGGCAGGGAGCAGGGAGCAGGGAGTAAGCAGTAAGCAGTAGGGAGTAGGGAGCGAAGGGCAGAGGGTGAGAAGATGAGAGGATGAGAAGGTGAGGCTCCGAGGAGTGCTCTCATAAACCAGTAACGAGTAGCCAGTAACCGGCAACCAGGAACCAGGAACGAGCAACCAGCAACCAGAGATATCCGTGCAGGATCTTTTTCTCCTTATTCGACCCAGGCTGCAAGGCCTGAGAAATCAGATGACCCGTTCAGGGAGTTCGGGAAAAAAACGGGCTTTGATCATGGGTGCGCTGGGGCTCGCCTTTGGTGCAGGGCTGTTTGTGGTCTTGTGCCGGGTCTTGAATTATTTTCAGTCTGTGGAGATGATCGGGGATCTTCTGGCGCGACAACTCCTCTCCATGGTGCTGTTGACTTTTTTCTTGCTCCTTATTTTCAGCAGCATCATCACGGCCCTTTCAAACCTATATCTTTCAAAAGACCTTGAGCTCTGCCATTCCATGCCTGTGTCCATAGAGACGCTCTTCATCTCCAGATCGGTCTACACGCTTGTGGACAGTTCGTGGATGGTCATATTTTTCGGCCTGCCGGTTTTTCTGGCCTACGGCTATGTGTACAGGCCGGGATATGAATTCTATGTTTCCCTGCTTCACATGAATGCGGCCATGGCGGTGATTGCGTGCAGCAGCGGGATCTTTCTGACCATGGTCCTGGTGCACATCTTCCCGGCGCAGCGAACCAGGGATATAATCCTCCTCCTCTCCATACTGATGGTGGTGGGGCTCTACCTATTGTTTCGGTTCCTCAGGCCCGAGCGGCTGGTGAATCCCGAGGCCTTTTTCACAGTGGCACAGTATATGACCGCCCTCAAGGCCCCTGATTCTCCGTACCTGCCCACCCACTGGATTGCCGAGACACTGTGGGGGTATCTAAACGGGGTTAATAATCGTGGCTATCTATTTGAAATAATGCTGACATGGAGCACGGCCGGAGCTGCTATGGTGATCAATGTCTGGATGGCCCGGCGTATCTATTTCGGGGGCTTTTCCAAGTCCCAGGAGGCCAGTAGACGACGGCCCGGGACACGATATCTCCTTGATCTCCTGATCCTCGGTGTATCGAGGCCTTTCGACAGGGACCTGGCGGCGGTCATCGCCAAGGACCTCCGCGTTTTTTTCAGGGACAATACCCAGTGGTCCCAGTTGCTCCTGTTGGGGGCATTGATGGTTGTTTACCTCTACAATTTCAGCGTGCTCCCATTGGATAAGAGTCCGATCCGTTTGGATTTCCTGCAGAATCAACTGGCTTTTTTGAATATGGGGCTGGCAGGGTTTGTGCTGTCAGCCATCTGCGTCCGCTTTGTTTTTACGGCTGTGAGCGGCGAGGGAGAGGCATACTGGATCATCCGAACATCGCCCTTGAGACTGAAGCGATATCTGTGGGGAAAATATCTCTTCTTTGTTTTTCCCGTATTCCTTTTGGCCGAGTTTCTGATTGTCGGCACCAACCTGCTGCTTGAGGTCACCCCATTAATGATGGCCCTTTCAACGATTACCATCGGTCTTATGATCTTGGGGATCGTGTCATTGGGCGTTGGATTGGGCGCTATGTATCCCAGATTCGAGCACGAGAATATCGGTCAGGTGGCCACCGGTTTCGGCGGGTTTCTCTACATGGTGGTCAGCTCCCTCTTTATCGCCCTGGTCATTATTCTGGAAGCCGGGCCGGTTTATATCCTGTTCATGGCCGGGGTGAGAGGGAATGTCATCTCCGGAATGCAATGGCTTTATATCATTTTCTCTTTTGCAGCGGTCCTGCTGATCAACTGGGCAGCCGTATCCCGGCCCATGAAGATGGGGTTGAAGGCCTTGCAGGGATATGAGTGAGGGATAAGGCGTGAGGCATGGGGCGCAAGGCGCAAGGTAGGAAAGTGCTTAAAGTGAGTCCCGAAATGCTGCATGCCTAAAGTTCAAAACCGGGAACCCGCATCGAGCTGAAAGCTCAAAGGTCAAAGCTGAAAGCTGAAAACAATGAGGAACTTGGGATCAGGAGCCAGAGATCGCCCCGGTGAAACAGAAGAGGAAAGGGTTTCACAGGGCAAGGAAGTCAGATGTCAGAGGGAAGAAAAGAGGGGGAACCCAGTATCCAGTACCGATCAATGGGTAGCGAGTAACCCGTATCCGCTATCCAGAATCGAGCATCCAGTATCCAGTATCCCAGTAACGAGTAACCAGCAACGAGTAACCAGTAACCAGAGGCATGTGATGGGCAGCAACCGATCTGACAGTGAATTTGAATATGTAGGGAATCTTCATATCCATTCCCATTACTCGGACGGGGCAGGGTCTGTAAGCGAGATCACCCGGTCTGCGAAGAAGGCCGGGCTCGATTTTATAATTCTGAATGATCACAATTATATGGCAGACTCCCTTCACCTGGAAGATGAGGGGATCTATGATGGTGTGCATCTCTTGATGGGTCTGGAGATCGGCCGGAGATACCACCACTATCTGGCCTTTGATCTGCCGGAAATGGTGAGAGGAGACGGGCTGGCGCCACAGGGGGTCATTGATCTTGTAAATCGGAAGGGAGGCATCGGCTTTCTGGCCCATCCCTTTGAAAAGGGAATGCCTTTCCGGGAAAACTCCATCGCCTATACCTGGAACGATTTGTCCGTTACGGATTATACAGGGATCTGCATCTGGAATTTTTCGTCCCGGTGGAAAGAGCGGGTCAAAGCCCCGCTGCACGGCCTGATTTTTCTCCTGTTCAAGGCCTGGACACTGAAGGGCCCCAGCCGGAAAACCCTCGTATTCTGGGACCGGCAGTGCCAACAGCGACGGGTCGTGGCCATCGGCGGATCAGATTCCCATGGGGCCGGTTTTAGATGGGGCCCCTTTAAATTTATACCTCTGTCATATGATTATACGTTGAATTCGATCAACGTGCATCTCCTCTTAAAGACCCCCCTGTCGAAGGATTTCTCCGAGGCAAAGAACCAGATATATCAAGTGATGAGAGAGGGGCGTCTCTTCATCGCCCATGAGAACCTGAAATCGGCCGCTGGATTCCGGTTCTTCTACAGAGATGAGAAGGGTCTCCAACTGTCAATGGGGGAAGCGGCCCCATTTAAGCGGGGAACCCTGTTTGTGAAGACCCCGGCAAGGGGAACGATCAGGCTCATGAAAGATGGCGCCCTGCTCAGACAGTGGAGAGGAAATCGGGTCTCTTTCACGGTGGACGAAAAGGGTGTTTACCGCGTGGCGGTTTACCGCGGTATCCCCTTTTTCGGCCTTCGGCCGTGGATTTTTTCAAATCCCATCTATTTGAGATAAATCCTTGTTCTACAATAACGTCTTGACAACCCTTATCCTGAAATATAAGAATAAAAGCCGTGCCTGGGTGGCGGAATTGGTAGACGCAAGGGACTTAAAATCCCTCGAAGCTTAGCTTCGTACGAGTTCGATTCTCGTCCTAGGCACCAATAAAAACAGCAAGTTATCCATCTTTTTGAATCCGGTTTCGATTGCGCGTTTTTGCCGACTGTGACTGTTTTGTAACCGTTCCGCCCTTCGCCATAAGAAGAAGGTTCAACATGAAAAGCTGTAACTCCGATGTCACTACTTCGACTTCAGTTTGTTTTCCGTTCCTGTAATTTTCCAGTTTTTGAGCGGCTTCTTTCAGGTCTGTCTCGGTCCCGATGTTGTATCGATTGAACGTGCTCTCGGTCTTATGCCCGGATCGCATCATAGCAACCTACCCAAGCCTATACCAGTATATTGACCTCAGCAATGGGCAGGTCTTCCTCAGAATGAATGGCCGGATCAACAAGGCGACGTGGCACAACTGGGCGGATGGGATAAAGTCAAACCTTGCCCGGCCTGCCTTTAAGAAGGCGTGGGAGCGGATCAAGGTCGGGGCGGGTAGCAGCTTTGAAGAACTCAGAAGACTTGAACAAAGCGGGTTTGCGGACGATCCACGTAAATGGGTCCCAACAAGAAAGAGACTATGGCACTGCTAAAGCATACAACCAATTATTTGGCCCCATGTGATAAGAATTGCTAGGCCGGTTGTGTGATCTCAAGAATTCGTGGCAGGTGCGGCTTCAGCCGCACAGGGAGCTTCGGCCCTGCGCCTGAAGACGCATCTTCAGGAACGCCTTTCTGCTTGTCCCGATCTGCACACAGCCACCCCCTCATTTAGAGATGGTACTGCCGGTTTGTCGCCTGTTAGTGAGAATGGCCATGGTTTCGCCTTGAGGTATTCTTACTCACGGCGGGTTTATCATGGCTTAATGTTTAAATTTTGCAGCGTTATCGACCCGTTCGGTGCTTTGGGTGTATTGCGTAGGATTGTGGTGCCGATTTGGTTTTTGAACGTTGTATCCCACCCGCCTTCAAGCGTTACTTTTTTGCCCGCTGTATTCACCGTAGGAGTCCCCGAGTGAGTTCCTTCGCTAATCCTTATCGTCCCTGTCTCAAACACCGCATCGATGGCCTCCTGAATTATTGAATAACAGGGTGTTTTCGCTCCACATTGGCCGGAAGGTTCCACATTGAAGACCGTGAATTCGTACGCCCCCATATCTCCGGTGCCGTCACATATCCGGGAATTCCCATCTTTATCTGTAGAGGGCAGCCCAGGGGCATCGTTGTCACCAGTATTGATGCAGGGAGACCCGGAAGACAGGTGGAGATCTCCGTTCGTAGCGTCCACGAACAGGGGGTCCGCTTTGTTCAGGTTGCTCGGGTCAATGGAAAAGGGAATCTTGATGTAAGTCCCTGCCCCACTATGGTCGAAATCGTTGTTCAAGAGTTCTACCGGCGAAGGAAGAAAATCATTATTCCAGTCATTATCGATCCACAGATCCGCCCCATTCGGGGCTATGTTCATCCAGAGGATGTTGTTGTAGATGCGGGCGATGGCGTCGGCGTAATACAAATGGGCTCGGATTGCACCCCCTTCGTTGGCATAAAATGTGTTGTTGGTAAAGGTGACGGACCCGTGTCGAAAGGCATAACTGCATATCCCGCTGCCGTAGGAAGCCGAATTTCCGGCAAAGTTGTTGTCGGTGAGTGTCACCTTGTTGTCGGCATAAGCATACACCCCGCCGCCGTAGAGAGCCGAATTCCCCGTGAATACGCACCCATCGACTTCGAGGTTGTCGCAAGGAGCTTTGAAATAGAGCCCCCCACCGTGATCATTCGACGCCCCACCGTTCTTGAAAGTCAGCCCATCTATTTTGGCAGAGCTAGCTTTGTCGGTGGAGATCTCCAGGACGTTTCCGCTTCCATTGCCGTCCAGGACCGTATTGGCCGGGTCAATAGTGCGGGAGGCGCAGCCCGCTGTGCAGCCCCCTTCAATGGTAATCGTATTGGCGTCATAGGAGGCATAGACGAAATTGCCCACATAGGTCCCTTGCTGGATTTTGATAGTGTCGTCCTCACCATTGCTCGCAGCCTGGGTCAGGGCATCCTGAAGCCTGGTGGCGTCACTGACACAAAAGGTGGCGGCCTGGACTGATGGGATAAATAAGGCCACAAAAATGGTGATCAAGTGGATAGCGACGACGAACAATAACCGGCTTTTTTTCGACATTGATTTCAATTAGATAAATCTCCTTTGCGAGTTACGCCAACTCATTATGGTTTGTCGGAAGAGTGCGTGACGGCTCAACGCTACATCCTATGCCCTCCTGTACGTAGTTGAATTAAGTGTCTTCAAAAGCTCCCCCATCAATCATTTCACAAAGCAACCTACGGGCCGAATATTCTTTACCATCGCGTTGTACAGTGACTTTATCCTTGTGAATAGACATTTTTGAAATCCTAAGTACTGTTGCCCTTCCCTGTGGGTGCATCATTGCCCGGCACGGACCGGGCACACGCAATTAGTAAATCTGGCCTTGTTACCGATCCTAACGTAGCCATCCAAATACTTACTTTCCATGCAAACCCTGAACCTGCCCAAGTAGTACTGGACCAGTAATAGTCAGTCGTATGTTCGACGATCATAAATGGATGTTAAGAAGGGAGTGCTGGATTAATAGGGCTAATGGAAATGATTAACACCTCATTTTCGTGAGGTTTTCCATGTGTGCTGATTTGCCACGCTGGTGGCGTGGCAGGGGAGTTATGGCTAATCCCTGGATGCAGATGGTTCTGCATATGGGGTTAAAGACACTGTGCTCAGGTAGATATCCCCACAGAACTAATATGTCAATAAGAATCGATAAAAATAAATTATATTTAGTTTCAGTATGAATTATATTCATTTTTTAAGGATCAGGATGTAGACGGCTGTAATCTAATTTCGTTTGGGTAAACCCCCGGCTTTGCCGAGCGACTCGTCAGAATTTGGCATTTACATGCCCCTGTGCGGCTGAAGCCACAGGATTGTTTCATGCGGTGAGGGATTTCTTGTTGAATTGAGAGTTTTCATGATGTATCCTGGGATAAAAGCGGACAGTTAAAATGATATTAAGTATACCTTTATCAATGAAAAAAATAAGTTAGGTGGGACATATATGAGGACATATGAGCGGACACACCCTTGGATTCGCTTTGCTCTGGACCTTACCAAACTCGGTCATACGACTTGGATGCACCTCGGAGAGGCTATTTCAAAGGTGGAGCATATCGCAGGTGTTCCGCTTGATCCAGACGCGGCGGAGCGCTTGCACGCCATATATCTGGCCAAGGGCGTTCTGGCAACGACGGCCATTGAGGGAAATACCCTTACTGAGGATGAGGTTCGGGATCACCTCCAGGGGCGTCTAACCCTGCCGCCCTCCAGAGAATATCTCGGCAGAGAGATTGACAATATTGTTAGCGCCTGCAATCTCATCAGCGACGATGTCATTCGAGGCGCTTCAGAGGCTGTCACGCCTGAAGAGATCCGTCACTACAACAGGATTGTGTTGACAGACCTTCCCCTGAATGAGGACGTTGTTCCCGGCGAGCTTCGTGAGCACTCGGTTGTGGTGGGACGATACCGGGCCGCCCCTGCAGAAGACTGCGAGGTCCTCCTGTCAAGGTTTTGTGAATGGTTGAACAGTATGGTTTACCCGGATGGGCTTGAAAGACCGTATTCCATTCTGACCGCCGTAGCGGCCCATCTCTTTTTCGTTTGGATACACCCGTTCGGGGACGGCAATGGCCGCACGGCACGGCTTATCGAATTCCGTTATCTTCTCCACGCGGGCTTCCCTACGCCTGCTGCTCATTTGTTGAGCAATTTCTACAATCTGACCCGAACCGAGTATTACCGTCAACTTGATAAGGCAAGTAGAACCGGCGGTCAGATGTCAGAATTTATCGCGTACGCGGTCCAGGGCCTGGTTGATCAACTCAGGGAACAACTGCATGTGATCCGCGATCTCCAACTGGATGCGACGTGGCGAAATTATGTGTATGAACGATTCGGGAAGGGCTCAGCCGCTCACCTCAGACGACGCAGACTGGTCCTCGCACTATCAAACGTGACGGAGAACGCCGGTTGGGTAAGGATTTCAGACGTTGACACGTTGACTCCGAAACTGGCGCAGGCCTACGTGAACAAGACGACCAAGACACTAAACAGGGACCTGAATGCCATTATGAATATGGGCCTGATCGAGAAGGCCAACCGGTCTGTACGAGCCAACAAGCGGTTGATCCTTGCCTTTTTGCCTGCGAGGGCGACCGCATCCAAACGAGCGGGCGCGTGAGGATTAATATTGCAGGGCAGCCCTCACTTATCCCTGCGGATCGTATAACAATCTAGGAAGACCGTCCCACCCACTTCAAAGGAACTGCCTCCTTTGGGGGCATGATCGTCATCGGAAGGGCCCATGACGCTGGGCTCGTTCCCATAATCCCTGGCCATGTCTCCATGATGGCCCGCTGTCCGGCAGGAGGCCAACGTGAGAAGGAGGACGATGAGCAGTAGGGCTTTCATGGCATACACTTACCTGAGGGCGGCCTTGAACTGCTCAGCCACCCGAAGGAGGTTTGTCTGCCAGTCAAGGGCCAGCGGATCGGCCGCGATGACGCGGCCGTTGATGGCCCGGGCGATGGTCTCCGCGCTCTTGACAGAGAACTGGGGCTGAACAAAAATCGCCCGGATCCCATCATGTTGGGCGTCCGCGATCAATCGCTGAAGGGCCTTAGGGGTCGGGCCTTTTCCTTCGGTTTCGACGGGTATCTGCATCAGACCATAGGCCTTGGCAAAATAGCCCCATGCAGGGTGGTAGACCATAAAGCGGTTGTCCATGCCCCTGTCTGAAAAAAGCCCGGCGATTCGCAGATCCAGCTCCACCAATCCCTCGATAAACTCTTGATAACGGGCCTCATAATCGGCCCTGCCTGGAGGATCGGCCTTGATCAGGGCGCGAAGAATATTGCGGGCCTGAAGCATGACCAGGGGCGGCGAGAGCCAGATATGGGGATCTTTGCCGCCCGAATGGGCCGCAGGACCTCCGGGATGATCCTCACCATCGTGCGTGTGCTTTGGCGCCATGGGGATTTTTTCTATGCCTGCCTGGGTGGGAACGATCTCCATTTTAGGACTGGCGTGAGCAAACTTATCCAGCCAGACCGTCTCAAAGGGGACGCCGATAGCAAAGTATATTCTGGATTCTGTCAAGTCGACCATCTGTCTCGGTTTGGGTTCGTAGGTCGCGGGGTTCGCCCCCGGAAGGACCATGACAGAGACCTCCACCCGATCCCCCCCGATTTTTTCCACAAAATATTTCTGGGGAAGGATGCTGACCGTGACCTTCAGGGGACCCCCGCCCATGGACGGTGACGGGACGGAGATCCCCATCAGTAACGTCAGCATCAAAACCAGTCCGCAAATGCCTAGATTATTCTTCATGCTTTACTATCATGCTCAGGCTGAACTATCTGTTATCTTTTGGAATATTTCGTTATAACTTGTCTGAGCCCGGAAAATGCTTGGGCTTTGCACCAAAAATATCTTACTTGGTCGCGGCTGTCAGGCCGCCTAAAAATAGATGTTATCAGGGGCTCGGTTGTGTGTAAAGCGGATTATTGCTGCTAAAGCCTTGGAAGAACGGAAGAGATCTTCTTATCGAAATTTCCAATAGCCCACATCAAGCTTATCGGAACTTCCAGTTTGACTTAACGTGCCTCTCTCTCTACATTCGGCCCGACAGGGAGATCAACTCCTCATTAAAGGGGAGTTCTCTTTAAATTCCCAGGATAATAAAAAGGAGGTGCGTGAATGGGCCAAATGAAAAACTTCTTTGCGAGCCGGTGGGGGATCATCGGGGTGGGGGCCTTTATCGGAATTTTGGCCCCGCTGCTCCAGAAATGGGGCAACCCGGGCAACATGGGGATCTGCGTGGCCTGTTTTGAGAGGGATATTACGGGCGCGGTCGGGCTTCACCGCGCAGCGGTGGTCCAGTACATGCGGCCGGAGATCATCGGGTTTGTGCTGGGTTCCTTGATCGCGGCCTACCTGTTCAAGGAATTCCGTGCCAGGGCCGGCTCTGCACCGATTGTGCGGTTCATTCTGGGTGCCTTTGCCATGATCGGGGCACTGGTCTTCTTGGGTTGCCCGTGGCGGGCCCTTCTTCGTCTTGCGGGCGGCGACGGTAATGCGATCCTGGGACTGGCCGGTCTGATTGTGGGCATCTGGATCGGGACCCTGTTTCTCAAGAGCGGCTACAACCTGGGCCGTGCCGAAAAGACCCACACATCGGTGGGGTGGTTGATGCCGCTGACCATGATCGGTTTTCTCATCCTCATGCTCATTTTCCCCCAAATCCAGGATCAGCCCCAGAGCGGGGTCTTGTTCTACAGCCTGAAAGGCCCCGGGGCCATGCATGCCCCGCTGCTGATTTCACTCGTGGTGGGCCTGGGCGTGGGATTTGCTGCCCAGCGGAGCCGCTTCTGCACCATGGGCGCCTTCCGCGACCTGATCCTGTTTCGACAGCCCCATCTTTTCTACGGGCTTTTGACCCTTGTGGTGGTGGCATTCATCACCAACCTGATCGTGGGGCAGTTCCATCCCGGGTTTGTCAAGCAGCCGGTGGCCCACACCATGCAACTCTGGAACTTCGGGGGCATGGTCCTGGCCGGACTCGCCTTTGCCCTGGCCGGGGGATGCCCGGGACGCCAGCTCTTCCTGGCAGGGGAGGGGGACGGCGATTCAGCAGTATTTGTCTTCGGCATGATTGTGGGTGCGGGCTTTGCCCATAATTTCGGTCTGGCCAGTTCGCCCAACGGTGTCGGCCCCCACGGGATTGCCGCCACCATCATCGGGCTTCTGGTCTGCCTGTTTATTGGCTTCACCATGAGAAAACGCGCATAATTAAGGAGAGTGGACATGGGTACGATTGTTGATGCACGAGGGCTCAGTTGCCCCCAGCCAGTCCTGATGACCATGGACGAGATCAAGAGGATGTCGAAGGGGGAGATCGAAATACTGGTGGATACGGACACCTCCAAGGAAAATGTGAGCCGGGCCGCTTTAAGCAAGGGGTGGACGGTAAAAGACGTCAAGGAAGAGGGCGAGGGCTATCGGGTCACCATTGTGGGGAGTTGATCGTGTCAATCTTATCCTTTTTCAAAGGAAAGGGATCCAGGGATTCCCATAAGGTGGAGACTCAGGACCGCGGCATACTCGTCTTTGAAAATACCAGCGAGGTGATACGGGCCGAGACCGTCCTCAAGGGAGCGGGATGGAAGATCCGGGTCATGGGCCCGCCGCCGGAAATACGGACCGGGTGCGATCTGGTCATCGAATTCCCCCTCATCGAGGAACTCAACATCCTCAGGACCCTGGAAGCCGCAGGCGCAAAACCGCTTCAGGTGGTTCCGGTCAACAGCCCGCTCCTCCAGCCGGTGGATATCTTTCAGACCAGGGACTATGGCCGATATCTCATGGTCCGTGCCGCGAATATGAAATTGACGGTTGATAAGGAGACCCTCACCGTGGTAAATATTTCCGGAGGGGGGTGCCCGGATGTCCCCTACCTGGCCCGGGAGATGGTGGGCAGGACCCTGGCAGAGGCCCCGGCCCCTGAGGAGATCGGCCATACCCTCTGTGGCTATGCCCTTCAGCTGGCATACGAGGAGATGAGACGGCAATGTTAGCTGTGGTGGGCACTGTCCCTGAACAAGACTTTCCCCTCACCATTGGTAAAGTGGTGCTGGAGGGGGATGTGATTTCCATCGACGGGGTTCGTGCCCCGGTCAACCGGGGGACCCCGGCCCTGCTGGCCGCTGCGATCAAGGCCGGTGAGGTCCTGGGCCAACCGGCCCCGGTGGGATATCTGGTGGGCGACATCGGACTGGGGGACGGGAGCCGGCGTCTCTATGCGCGCCTGAGTCAGGCCTCTGCCGCGAT
This sequence comes from Deltaproteobacteria bacterium, assembly GCA_021737785.1. Lineage (NCBI taxonomy): Bacteria > Pseudomonadati > Myxococcota > Myxococcia > Deltaproteobacteria bacterium. The sequence goes on along the minus strand of JAIPDI010000015.1, from coordinate 49,275 downwards.
CAACGGCGACATCAGCGCCATTGCCTTTCACTACCTCCAGCCGGATGTGGACTGGCACAACCGGGTCCTGTTTGCCCTTCAGGAGATGCCCCGTCCGCCGGTGCTGATCGCGGATGCCGGTTTTATGTACGCGGCCAAGATGAGCGGTGAGGCCTCAGCCTATGACCTGTTCACCCCGGATGTAGGCGAACTGGCCTTTCTGGCGGACGAAGAGGCGCCCCATCCCTTTTATACGCGAGGGTTTATCCTGCACGAGGAGATGAAGGCGCCCGCCCTGATTGAACGGGCTTACCAGCATGAAAATGCCGCTGCCTGCCTGCTGGTGAAAGGGCAGCCCGATTACGTGGCGAACCGGGAGGGGATCATCGCGACCATCGATATGCCTGTGGAAGAGGCCATGGAGGCGATCGGCGGCACCGGCGACACCGTGACCGGCATTGTCTCGGCCTTGATCGGGGCCGGCATCGAGGTGAAAGAGGCTGCCGGGTTGGCCGCCCGGGTCAACCGGCTGGCAGGCCGTTATGCCAGGCCCACCCCGGCCACACAGGTCATGGATATTGTGGAGCAGATTCCCGCTGCCCTGGCCCGGATCCTGAAAGAATATAACACCCTGTCGGGGCATCATCATGTCTGATGGTAATGGACGGCTTGACCCTGAGATGACGGTCCTGGACGTGGTTTCCCGATGGCGGGAGACCGAGGCGGTTTTCAAGCGATACGACGCCCAGGCCGGTGAGTGCATCTGCTGCCGGTCCCTGTTTGAATCGGTGCAGGATGTTGCGGAAAAATACCATCTGGACCTGGAGAGGCTCTTGGCAGACCTGGAAGCGGCCAGGGATTGAGGAATGAAGGAATTTAGGGATGTGGGATTCAGGGATTGAGGGATTCAGGGATTGAGGGATTAGGGAATTTAGGGATTCAGGAATCGAGGAATTGAGGAATCAAGGCGGCTCAAAGAGGATAGAGGCATATGAAAGGTCCTGATGCGGGACTTTCAGAACACTTTCGTGACAAGGGCGAATGCGTCATTGATATCCCTCCATGGATGTTGTCCCCTGAGCGCGCTGACGCGGGCCGGTCCTTGAACGGGTTGGCCATGGTTGAAATCGCCGGCCGCGACAGTGTGGCCGCTGCAATGAAGGCCGTCGGCGAGGAGGGGTTTACTCAGCTCCTCCCCACCTATGCCTATACCAGCACGGAGCATGGGGCCTGGTCCAGCGTAGAAGATGCGGTGAAGCGACTTGCGGAACGACTCCCCCAAGTCCGGGTTCATCCCCTGCTGGTCATGGGATCTCCCCGCTTCTGGCAGGCCTTGAACGGTCGTTTCATGGGCGCGCTGATCGCCAGATACGGATTCCTGTCGTCCTGCATAGGGTGCCATCTCTATCTCCACAGCGTCCGCATCCCCCTGGCCGTGTCCCTGGGGAAGATCCCCATTATTTCCGGTGAGCGAGAACGCCATAACGGCACGATCAAGATCAATCAGATCAGCGAGGCCCTTGCCCTTTATGAGGCCCTGGCTGGAGAATTTGGAGTGCGGCTGTTGTTTCCCCTTCGGCACATCTCAGACGGAGATCAGATTGGGGAGATTCTGGGATTTGAGTGGCAAGAGGGCAAAGAGCAACTGGGATGCGTCCTATCGGGCAACTATCGCGGTGTGGATGGGAGCGTAACCCTGATAGAGGAGGAGATCGTGCGTTATCTGGAGACGTTCGCCTGTCCTGTGACGCGAGAGATCGTGACCGCATATGTGGGAGGAGAGGTCCCTGATCATGTGAAAATCGCGGCCCGGGTGTTGGGGTCCTGAGGTTATCGTCAATGAAACCCAAGCTGGTCATGTGCAATATCTTTCCCGAGGTCGGGCAGATAAAGCAATTTGCTATCGAAAACGGTTTTAAAGGGATTGACTGGTCCTTTGACCTGGATCGGTTGCCCGAGACCCCTTTGCAGGAATCGCAGTGGGCCAAAGAGCAGGCCATGCTGGCGCCCTTTGAGGTGAGATATCACTGCCCCTTTTACCAGATCGATCTGGGCCATGACGATCCCGCGCTGGCGGCAAAGGCCGATGCTGTTTTTCGCCGCATTATCCGCCTGGTCTCCAAGGTGGGAGGACGCTACCTGTCCATCCACATCGGGTTGGGGCTTGATTCAACCGAACCGCTCTCGTGGAAAACCACCTTGAACAACCTGAGGCGGCTGGTCCAGTTCGGGGCCGGGCACAGGGTAACCCTGTGTCTCGAAAACCTGGCGTGGGGATGGACCAGTAAACCGAATCTCTTTGAAAAATTGATCCGGCTCAGCGGGGCAGGAGTCACCCTGGATATCGGTCATGCCCATGTGTGCGAATCGGTGAGGAGCCAGGAGTACGCCATCGAAGATTTTGTCAGCCCTCACGCGGACAGGGTTTTCAACGCCCATCTCTATCATACGGAGGTCCCCGGCCAGGGGCATATCCCGCCCGATACAGTGGAAGAGATAGCGGGCCGCCTTGCTCTGCTACAGGACATCGGGTGCCCATGGTGGGTGATAGAGATCAAGGAGCCCGTGGGATTGCTGAAGACAAAGGAGATCATCGAGACCTTTTTGACGCCTGGGGATGCGCGCCGTTCAGAGACGGAAATCCCTTTGTCCCCTGCTGCCTCTGTGTCACTGGGAAGGGCATGAGAGATTGGGCATGAAGATGTTGCTCCTCCTCTTAGACGGACTCGGCGACCGATCGTACGGGGCGCTCGGAAATCGCACCCCTTTGCAGGCCGCGCATACGCCCAACCTGGACCGACTGGCCCGGATGGGGAGCAACGGGCTCTTTCATGCCGCATGGGTGGGACAATGCTTTCCCAGCGAGACGGCCCATTACCTCCTCTTTGGTTATGAAATGGAACGGTTCCCAGGCCGCGGCCTCCTTGAGGCGGTGGGGTATGACGTTCCATTTCAAGACGACGAAGTCTTGTCACTGGCCCATCTTTCGGGGATAACCTGGCAAGGGGACCTGCCGATCCTTTTAAAGAGCAGGGCGGACATCAAAGGGGATGATGCGGAAATAGGAGCGCTCTATTCGGCCATTACCCCATATATGTCGGAGGATATCCGATTCAATCTCCACCGGACAGGCCCCAATGACGCCATCCTTGTGATCAACGGATCGGTTTCCCCGCATATTTCTGATTGCGATACCATGATGATCGGGACTCCCCTGGCCGAGGTGGTCCCGATGGCTGGAAATCCCGAACCTCAAAAGGCTGAGCAGACCGCCCGTGCCCTGAACCGGTATCTGGCCCATTGTCATACGATCCTCGCGCGGCATGAGGTAAACCGCGACCGTCTGAAAGAAGGGCTTCCAGCGGCTAATTTCCTGGCCACCCAGCGGGCGGGTCGCCGCATCGTCCAGGAGCCGTTCCATGATAAGTGGTGCCTCAAGGGGATGATGATCGCCTCGGGGTCTATATATCTGGGTCTTGCCCGGGAACTGGGCCTTACCCCCATGAAGGTCGCGGACGGAAAAGACCCTGGTGCAGACCTGAGGGGGCGCATCCGTATGGCCTTGTCAGACACGGCCCACGACTTCATTCACGTTCACACCAAGGCCCCGGACAAGGCGGCCCACACCAAAGATCCGGTTCACAAACGGGATGTCATCGACAGCCTGGACCGTGGACTGGATGAACTGGTAGAGGCCGTGGAACAGCGGGACGACCTCCTGGTGGTGGTCACGTCCGATCACTCGACTCCCAGCTCGTCTTTGCTGATTCACTCAGGTGAGCCTGTGCCGGTATGTTTTGCGGGTCCGAATATTCGGCGGGACGCAGTGACGGCCTTTGATGAAATCAGCGCGGCAGGCGGGTGCCTGGGTCTCCTTCGCGGTGAGGAACTGATGCTCATGATCCTAAACTATTCAAACCGCTCCACTCTGATGGGTCATCGGCTGGGACCTGTTGAGAGAAGATATGTGCCGAAGGGGTACAGGCCGTTTCGAATGAAGTGACCAAAGTGACGAAAAGGACAAAAAGGAAGTATAGGATGAAAGGGAAAAAGAGTGGCTGAGAAGAAGGCGCTACGTCTTACAGAAACGGTCGCCGGGTCCGGGTGAGCCTCGAAATTGCCTCCAGGGGACCTGGATCGGGCCTTGTGCGGGATGACGTTTCCGACGGACGAAAACGTGCTCGTGGGGCTTGAGCGTGCGGACGATGCCGGCGTTTACAAGGTGACGGATGATATCGCCCTGATCCAGACCGTGGATTTTTTTACCCCCATTGTGGATGATCCCTACTGGTTCGGGCAGATCGCCGCGGCCAATGCCTTGAGCGACGTCTATGCCATGGGGGGGGTCCCCAAGACGGCCATGAATCTGGTGGCCTTTCCCCTCAAGGATATGGATATCGCCGTCCTCCGGCAGATCATCCAGGGGGGCCTGGACAAGATGCGCGAGGCCGGGGTGGTGCTGGTGGGGGGGCACAGTATAGAAGACAAAGAACTGAAATACGGGTTGTCCGTAACCGGATTTATTCACCCGGATCGCATCCTCAGAAAAAAGGATCTCAGGGCCGGGGATCGACTTATCCTGACCAAGCCCCTGGGCACCGGGATCGTCAATACGGCCATCAAGGGGGGTATGGCCTCTGATGAGATCATCGAACGGGTGACCCGATTGATGGCGACGCTCAACCGGGATGCGGCAGAGGTCATGAGTCAATATCCGGTCCATGGGTGCACCGATATTACCGGGTTCGGCCTTCTGGGACATATGGCTGAGATGGTTTGCGAAATGCCGTTCGGGATAAGACTCATGAGCCGGGACATTCCGATTCTCCCTGAGGCCATGGAATATGCGGGCATGGGCCTGGTCCCGGCAGGGGCCTACAACAACCGGCAATTCCGCGAATGCATGGTCGATTTTGCCCCTTCTGTGGACCGCCTTATACAGGATATTCTTTTCGATCCCCAGACATCCGGGGGACTCCTGATCGGCGTGGACCCTGACCGGGCCGGCGATCTGGTGGCTGAATTAAAAGACAAAGGGATAGAAGAGGCCGCCGTTATCGGAGGGGTCATCGCCGAACCTAGAGAACGGATTATCGTTGATTAAAAGGAGAGAACCTTTCTTTAACCTTGAAGCATTCGTAAAAGGTGGTCACCCCGTTGAATCCCGCCGCGGGACTGGATTCCGGCTTTCGCCGGAATGACAGGAAATGGTGTTTCGTGACTTTTTACGAGACCGTCAACATTAGGCACTTGAAGCCAAGGATAGAAAAACGATGAAAGAAATCGATTGCCGCGGGCTTGCCTGTCCTGCCCCGGTCTTGCAGACAAAAGAAGCCCTTGAAAGAGACCACCCCCAGGTCATCAAGGTGGTGGTGGATAATGAGGCCTCCAAGCAGAACGTGGCCCGGTTTATGGCAAGCCAGAAGCTGGAGGTTTCCATCCAGGAGGCGGGAAACGAATTTCACATCATCGGCACGGTGGGCGACAGCCCGGCGCCGGAGATGCCCGTGGATGAAAAGAAGGGAGACGCGCATCGCAAGATCATGGTCATGGTGACCAACGACTGCATGGGCCACGGAGACGATGTGCTCGGCCAAAAGCTCATGATCAGCTTTCTCAAGACCCTGAAGGAAATGGGCGAAGATCTATGGAGACTGGTGTTCGTCAATAACGGGGTCAAGATGACCATAAAGGGGTCGGAGGTACTCCCCATTATCCAGGAACACGAGAAGGCTGGGATCTATATCCTGGTCTGCGGCACCTGTCTGACCCATTTCAACCTGCTGGATCAAAAAGAGGTGGGAGAGACCACCAATATGCTCGACATCGTCACGGCCATGCAACTGGCGGATAAGGTCATCACGATTTAGCGCCTTGTCAGTCAGGGACAATAGCCCTCTTCTTTCTATAGATTTTTCCGAAGCCTGACCGCCTGTCTATGGAAATACCATTAATATCGAGAAACCTCATACAGCGACGGCTTCCATCGGATACACGAATTCGTCCGCCAGCCAGGCGACATATTGAAGAGACTGTTGAAGGTCATCTTCCTCCAGATAGGGATAGGCCTGCAGAACTTCAGCAAAGGTGATGCCGTTAGCGATCAGGTTGACGATCAAGGAGACGCTGATGTTCATGTTTCGGATACAAGCACGTCCTCCCATGATATCGGGGTTAAAGGTAATGCGTTCAAATCCCAGCATAAAGAATTCCTCCAAAATGAATGACGCTTCATTATAGCGGGTTTCCTCTTTTTTATCAAATATGATTTGAGCACTGCGTGTAACTATTTGAGGGGGTCCGGGATACTCAACGGATCAAGAGGCAATCGCCGCTGACGGCCGGCCTGGGTCCGGGGGGTGAGAATGCATTTCTGGTGAGTGCTAAGGGGGGTAAGCCAGGGCAGAATCGCGAAATCAGATCGCCACGTCCACCGGTTCGGCTTCTATCAGCTTGATCAGATCGTGCGGAGACAGGCGTGCCAGCAGCCCTTTTCTCCCTGCATTGATAAAGATAAAAGGGAGGTCTGCGATGGATGCCTCGAAATAGATCTTGAGAGGTTTCTTCAGACCCAGGGGCGAGGTCCCGCCCACAAAATAACCGGTATGCCTGTGCGCCACCTCGGGATCGCAGGGCCTGACGGTCTTGGCCTTGAGGGCCCTGGCAAACGCCTTGGTGGAGACCTCCCTGTCGCCGTGCATGAGCACCACCACAGGCTCCTTATATTCATCTTCCATAACGAGCGTCTTAATCACCTGATGCTCATCCACCTTCAGTTCTTGCGCGGCCCTTTTTGTCCCTCCTTTTTCTTCATAATCGTATGGATGAAGGGTGTAGGGGATGCCGCTCTCTTTCAGCACACGGATAGCCTGTGTCACGGGATGCTTGTCCTTTGCCATGGCGCCTCCTCCTTCAAATGGATCAGACCGAATACCTTTGTTCCCTGATTTTATCTCCCTGACCTGTTCTTGAAACTTCTGGCCATGTATTGACCGGGGATGTCCACGATGTCGGGCTGCGAGAGCCCTGCTTGAAGAAAAAGGGCCTTCATCTCAGGGTCGGCCGGCAGCACATCCCGGGCCACGGTGGCGTGCGACCCGTGGTGCGCGGCAAGCTCTTTGCGGCTCATCAGATGGGCAACAAAGAGGACTCCCCCGGTCTTCACCACCCGGCCCATCTCTTGAAGGGCTTGTCCGGGATCATCGAAATGCGGAAACGCCGCAAAGCAGATCACCCGGTCGAACACCCTGTCTGTGAACGGGATGCTGTGGACATCGGCCTGAAAAACCAAATCCTGAGGTGCGTGCGGTTTTCCATGTGCCTGACGGATCATGTCGATGGAGAGGTCAAAGGCGCAGACCTGTCCGGACGGGCCCACCCCTTGCCGCAGATAGGGGAGCAGGACCCCCGGCCCTGTGCCCACGTCAAGGATGCGTTCTCCCGATCCTATTTCAAATTCGCGGATCAGATCGAGAAGGCGTTCGCGCACCGGGGCCGGGTAGCAGGCCTCCTCCCAATTCTCGGCCCTTGTATCGAAAAAATGGGTCTTTGATTTCATCCTCTTCGGTCTTTCATCATCCATTCAAAAACGGGGCCTTGCCGCCGATAGGACCGTAGTCCCTTTTCATCTGCCTGTATACCGGCTTCCCCACCAGAAATGTGTAGATCGCGGCGGCTGTTTTTTCAAGATCCATATCTTCGAAGCGCTCAGGATAGAGGCGCTTTCCAACCGCAAAGCCGTCGGCCAGAACCGTGCCGATGTTGGTGGTATACCAGTTGAAGGGGAGAAGGGTGTAGACCTTTTGGTTGGAGAATGCCTTGAGTGCCTGATAGTAAGACGGGTTCTTATGGTAGTCGGTTGCCACCAGGGTCAGTCCGCCGCCGTCGATGAAGATGATGTCCGGATCTATTTTCAGAAGCATCTCCTTGTCCACAAACACATGGCTGCCGGCACTGGGCTTGAGATGTTCCGCCGCGTTTTGTGCATGGACCCAGTCTACCGGGGCATACTGCTGTTCCGTGCTGCCGATGCCGTGGGCGCCGCGATACCCGATGCCGCCGACATACACGGTCGGTATCCGATCTCGGGAAATATCTGCGGTTCGGCGTCTCAGGTCCTTGCGCTGCGATTCCACGTAGGTGATCACGTCCTCCGCACGTTTTGAGCGATTGAGTATCTTCCCTGCAAGACGGAGGCTGTGGTAGACGGTTTCATCGAAGGTGGCGAAGGCGCCGTAGCTCAAGACGACCACCGGAATGCCCAGGGTCTTTTCCACCTCGTCCGCCAGGGGGGCCTTCATGTAGGTCACAAAGATTACCTGGGGGGCCACAGAGAGGACCGCCTCCAGGTCCGGTTTCTTGTTGATGCTGACAGGGCCGCCCGGCCCGCATTGGGGAAGTTTCCACAGCTCGGGATGGGCCAGCCAGTAGGGTCTACCGCGGGGGTTCATCTTTTCCATCTCCTCCACGCCCACGACCCTGGATTCGGCCTGGAGATAGACGATCAGGCGTAATGTCCCAGGACCGATGCAGATGATCCTTTCCGGATCAAAGGGCACTACCACCTGCCTCCCCGTCATGTCGATCACGCGTATTGTGCCGGCATATCCGGAAAGGGGATTGAGGCCCCACAGAATGATGCATACCACCCATAAGCAAATTTTCTTCATCCATTTCTCCGCTTTACAAGCCGGCGCCCGGCCTCCGCTAACCCTGTTCCATCTCATCCATGAGCTGTTTCATCCAGGCGGACAGCTTCGCATCCGGGACGGAATAGTAGGAAGGCAGATAGGGCTTGATGTCGATAACAGGACTCCCATCAACAGCGTCCAGGCCTTTCACACGCAGGGTGGGGCCATTGCGTTCCAGCAGCCTGACGGCAATGGCCAGAACGGGATTGGGACGCGCCGGGCTGCACGTTGCGAATACGCCGACCAGGGGGAGGTCCTTTCTCCCCATCGGATGGACCTTGGTAAGGCGTCGGCCTTCGGCATCCACCCTGTGGGCCCAGTACAGGACCATGAGGTGTGAAAAATCCTCCACTCCGTGGAGGAGATCTATGTATTCCGGATGGATGACGATTTCCGAGGTCCTGTCATCCGCGTGTGACGCGGGGGGAGCCTCATCCTCCCAGTTCAAATCGCCCGTCCGGGCCACCAGGCTCGGTTCCTTGATAGGGCTGTGAACCACGCCCACAGGTTTGAGCGTCATATCCATTTTTTATCCTTTCCTGATATGTCGATCCGGAACCCCCATCCTTCCTTCAAGGCCAAGGGCATGCATCGGAGCGGTGACAAAGACAATACGTATTCCCCATTATGGCACATCAAAGGTCATGGTGACATTATATTTGTTTGTGTCGCACTCCTTTGTGTCAAGGTAGGGGATTTCGTGGGTCACCGAGACGATCCATTTCCCCTTTTCCTGGAGGTTGATCCGGACAGTGCCGTCCTTATCCGTTTCCACTGCATGGGCGAATGTGTTGGGATTGCCTGAAAACCCGGCATAGGTCGCAGAGACCTTGGCCTTAACGAGGGGTTTACCATTAAATACGATCTTGACCGGTAGCTCTGCGCCCTGTTTCAGCCCGAACAGATCTTTCAGGGGGATGATTTCCAGAGGGTCGCCGGTGGTGTGAACCGGCATATCCCTCCTGTCTCCCACGGAGATGAAGGTCTTGGTGCGGATGTCGTAATGGAAACAGGAGACCGCCTTCTTGAGGCCGGTCTTGGGTCCCATCTGGTAACCTTCGGTGGTTTTGCTGACAAAGCCCGGGTGAACAGACGCCCATATCACATAAACGCCCTCTGCTTGAGGAACAAATTGAAAGGCGGTTTTGGAGAGCTGCTCCAACGGGATCTTTTTCCCGTCCGCATCGATGGCCACCACCTCTTTCAGCATCCCTTCCCTTATCTCTCCATCTCTTGGGAATTTGTGCCCCCATCCGATGTCGATGGTGATTGGTTGTCCTATGCCCTGCCGGTGTCCATCCATATTCAACCACAATGAATGCGCCCCGGCCAGGGAGCCCCAAGAAAGAAATATCATGATCGAACCGATCTGAAGTCCTCTCTTCATCTGTATCTTCTCCTTTTTCTGTCTATCAAAGTTATTCGGAACGCACAGGATGACGGGATGCTTTCAGTTCCTTCAGGCTCTGCTCCATGGCTGCATCGTAGGGCTTTCCATTCAGGAAACGACCGACCAAAACAAGACCCATGAATTTTTCACTCTCTTTCGCCAGCCTTTCCGCCATGTCGGCCACGGTCCCCCGGAGGATACGCTCCCTGTCGGGGTCCCCGGCCCAGAAGACCACGGCGCACGGCATATCCGGGGGCAGATGCGCCTTGAGTTCACAGAACAGGACCTCGGGATTCCATAAGGCCATGTAGAAGATCATGGTGGATGGATATTTGGTCAGATCCTTCAGAACCTGCCGGTCCCTGGCGCCCCATTCCATCATGGAAAAGGGGGATGTCTGGATAATAAATCGGGTGTCGTGGGCCGGGATGGTGCTCTTCCCCAGGGCGGCCATGGCCGCGGCGTCGCACCCCATCCCCGGAATGATGGTCACCTCCTGGGGATCGAACTGCTCTGTGTACCAGTGGCTCGGTCCGTACAGACAGGGATTGCCGTGGTCCATCAGGCCCACATCCTTTCCCTCGGTCAGGAGGCCTTTGATTTTCGCCACCCGCTCTTCGCGGACCTTGAGGCGTTCTTTCTCAAATGCCGCCAATTCCGTCTTGTCCAGATTCCACATGCTCTTCCCCTTGTAGTCCCAGATGTCTGTCCAGGGGTCGAACAGAATCGATTTCCCGGCCACATATTCGGCAAACAGGTTGGCGTGCTTAATGGGGGCCACAATCACGTCCATGCGCTTGAGCGTGTCGAGGGCCTGAAGGGTCGCCATGCGGGGCCCGGCGGGACCGGTCCCGATCACATAGAGTTGCCCCCGGCCTCCCCAGGCGGTAGCTGTCATCGGTGAAACCCATCCGACCGCAGTCAGGATCAGACATGTGAACAAGATCAATATTTTTTTTTGCCAATGGTTCTTATATGTCATGATGTAGTCTCGCTGCCCATCGGGCGGTTAAAATCGGACGCTCATGAGGACCCCGGATACATACTTGGGCATTTTATAGCCAGCCTGTTCCTCGTAGTTGGCGCCCGTAAAGTTGTTGCAGTAGAGTTCGGCCATCCAGTCGAGACCCATCCACTTGAATCCCTGCTGAAATCCGATATCAAAGGTGATGTAGGAGTCCAGGTCTTCGGTCCCCGGCTGCTGTGTCTTGCGCTCGTCCACAAAGATGGAACTGAACTGAACCAGTCCGCCTTCCCAGACCTCGTAGTTGCATAAGAGCTTGACCTTGTTCTGGGGCAGAAGGGCCGGGAGATAATAGGTCCAGTTCTGCTCAAATCCCGCACTCTCCGCGGTGTAGTTCTGGTAGTTATAGGAAACGGTCCCGAGAAACCGGCCCAGCCGAATGCTCGCCTCGATTTCACCCCCGTACAGCTTGAAATGAGGGATATTGTAAAGACAGTCGCTCCCGATTCCTGTTCCGGGTGAGGTAATGCCGTTGTCGTTGATGAAGTCCTGAATGTCGTAGTAGTAGAGTGCTCCCCTCACACTGAAGGGCCCTATATCGTGAATGGCGCCAATTTCATATTCCCATGCCGATTCCGGTTTCAGCGTAGGGTTGTCCGGGGACGCGCACCGCGCCCACCAGTAGTAGTCTCAAGGGCAGGGGAGCCGGTAGGAACGGCTCACCGCGGCGTAAAGAGCGGTTTGGTCCGTGGCCTGGAAATCCACCTTCAGACTGGGATAGAACCCATCGTCCGTCTCCTTATTCCCTGTCACCGGCCATCCCTCGCCGTACTGGGAATAGTAGGTGTTCATGTCCACGTGGTAGTAGCGGACCCCGGGAGTGATGCGCCATTGATCCCCGATACTGATGACATCTTGAAGATAGGCGGAGTTGACCTCGAAGAGGTCGGGCTGGTCATAGGGTGCACCCAAATGCTGATACTCGTATCCCACGGTGACCTTGTTGAAACCGAAGAGCTTGATGTCCCGGTACTCTGCGATCACGCCCTCGGTCCGATCGTCCGCGAACACGTCGGACGCAAACTTGCCTGACTTTTCGTAGAGGCTGGTCCACCGCCTGCCGTTGGTCTGATACCCGTGGATCTTGACGGTGCCTGGTCCCACCGGCATCTTGAAGATCCCGTCCAGATAGGTGGTGTGTTTTTTCCAGTGGGGATCATAGGCCGCATACTGGGGAAAATTGAGATGCCTGAGCTGATCGGCATTGGCGTAAAAGTTGGGGGAGCTGGGATCATAATCGGACCGGGAGGGGTCGTTGACCACCGGGAAGCCGTACTTCACATTCGCATGCTTGATGCCCAGTTCAAGGGTCGCATCCAGGGGAAGATAAAAGCTGAGATGACCATTGAGGGTCAAATTATCCTGGTAGTTGTTCCTCAAATAGCCGTTGGTGTGACCGTTGTTAACGGAAAAGTTGTATCCCACAAAATCCAAGGCACCGCCGTCGATGGAAAGGGACTCTGTGGTGGTGGTGAAGGATCCAACCCCGGCCTTGGCGCTCACCGTGGGCTTGGGATCGGATGTCTTTTTCCCCTTCTTGGTGATGATGTTGATGACGCCGCCGATGGCAAAGGGGTGGAGCACCGAATGGCCGCCCCGGATGATCTCGATGCTTTCGATATCGTCCAGATTCAAAGTGGACCAGTCCACGATGTACCGGCCGTAGTAGCCGCTGTGATTGATCCGTCTCCCGTCGATCTCCACCACCAGCCGGCCTTCGTTCATCCCCCTGATGGAAACCTCGTCGCCCGGGCTTGCCATCATGGGGTTGATTCGCATGACGTCGATGCCGCCCATGGTCTTGAGGACGTCGGTCAGGGTCCGGACGTCCCCCGGCTTCACGAATTCATCCATGCGAACGATGGTCTTTTCCGGGGTGATCTCAACGCCCGGCTGGGTGGCCATGACGGTAATATCTTCCAGTTTAACGGCCTTTTTGGCCTCTTCCTTTTCCTCTTTCTGCTGAACGGCCTCTTGGGAGTCTTCCTTCTTCTCTTCCGCTTCTTCCGCATGGCCGGGCAGGATGAGGAGGCCCTGCATGAGGATCAGTATCCCCCAGCGGGCCAGGATCTTGAACAGTCCGGTGCTCGGTCTGGATTGTGTTTCCATGATTTCTCCCTTGTATGATTGCGAATGGTCAAGGGACGTGTTCGACATGTCCCGATGGTCCCGGGAATCGGTCAATAGAAATTGACGGGAGAAGTGCGCTGTGGTAGGTATATACTGGAGCGCCTCTCTATCCGGGGGGCTTCTACCGGGAAGGCGGCCCTCAATCCTTGGCCGGAGACGGGTTGCCTTCCCACCTTATTTAGTGTCCGTGCATTGCCTGAAGTCCTTCAATCACCGCCTTTCGTGATTTGATCGTCCACAAAAAAAGCCAAGAAGACACCTCCGGAATTCGATCCGGCATTGCCTTCTTGGCTTGCATTTCCTGAACGTTAATTTATGTGAACGGTGAAACCGCTAACGGCCTGCGCAATTTCGTTTTGCGCCTTGAATTAAGGCTGGCGTATAACAAAGCCTGCGTTTCGTGTCAAGGAAAATTGACATTTTTTGAACCGTCACAAGTCTTCGCGTGAGCAATTCTGCTTTTCCTTCCAACTTTGAGCGTTGAACCGGGAACCTGTGAACGGTATGATGGCGGAAAAAACCTTGACTTTTTAGAAAGCCTTCATTAGAAACCACACATCCAAATCGCGGCAGAAGCCGATTGAAACCGGATTTCAGGAGAAAATCCAAGAAAGACACCTTGCCGTCAGGCGGGCGGCGATAAGAATATAACGAATAGGAATCAAGAGGCCACGAAGGTCTATGTCCCTGAAGGGGGATGTGGAGTCGCGGCTTTTTTTTGTTGCACGTGATGGCGAAGATAGAAGACCTGGAGGACGGTATTCATCGTCCAGGGTAAACTCACTGCCCCTCATGGGAACGCCTCCGGTCCGAACAACCGGGTGCAAAAGGGTAATGGGACCCTGGCATGGCAAGGCACACGGTCTCTGTCTGCGACAACCGGATATCAGCGATCATCAATTTATGGCTTTTCATGTATTCAGGGTTCCGTGATGAAACTATGCACGCAGTACTTTTTGTCGGTTTTCATTCTCGGCCTCAGCCTGTTTAGTGGTCCGCCAAATGCCGATGCCCACGGGACGGACTACAGCATCGTTGAAGCGGCCACGTTGATGGCCGTTGCCTTTTATTACTCAGACGGGGAGCCCATGGCCTATGCCCAGGTGCTGGTTTTCAGTCCGAAGGACCCTAAGGTGGAACATCAGAACGGCAGGACCGACCGGCACGGAAAGTTCGCCTTTTGCCCGGACACGCCCGGGACCTGGCGGATCATTGCCAATGACGGCATGGGTCATCTGTGCCAGGCAACGGTGGAGGTAAGTCCCGAGTCATTGGCTGGAAAATCTGATACGCCCCACGGTGAGACAGAAATCGCGCATCCTGTTCAAGGTTCAAAGACTTTGAGGATCATTGCCGGTCTTAGCCTGATACTCAATCTTGCATTTGCAGCCTATTTTTTGCTGCAACGCTCGCATGCCGCCAAAAGGCGATCTTGAGATGGAAGCTGGAGCGAGGTACCGGTTGAGGGTCAGCCGCCTTTTTCATGCGTTGTCATCACTCTTTTGATGAAGGCAAGGTTCCGATGGGCCTCATCACCGGTTCGGCTCCCGTTCCCTGCTCTGCGGATGGCCTCCTTAAACAGGCGGCCTGCCTCGTCCAGTCTGTCCAGCTTCAATGCTGCATATCCGGCTTTGAGACGGATGTCGGCCTCGGGGCTGAATTCGGCGCTGCGACAATAGGCATCGTAGCTCTCCTCGAATCGTCGAAGACGGAAGGCAATGGCGCCCACCATCTCCCAGCGATCGGCCGTGGCCTGGGCCTGGGCCGACGACCTTGCGCATGCCAGGGCCATGTCGTAGCGATGACCGCTCAGGTAGATGCTGGTCAAGCGGTCCCAGTCCTCAGCGGTTGGATCTCCTGTCCAGGTCTTTTGAAGTACGGCCGCCGCCTTCACGGGCACGCCGGCCATATGATAGAGATCCGCCAGTTCCTTCATCTGGCCGGGGTCCGGGGGACCCAGACGGACGGCCACGGCCATGGCGGCCGCGGCCCGTGGATAATCGGATTGCTGAAGGGCCACCCACATCGCCAGCCGCCACGCGGCAAGGCCCTCCGGATAGAGGTCGATGAGGAGTTTTAGCGACATCTCTGCCTCCGGCATCTGATCCAGTTCCACATGGGTCTTGACCAGGGCAGACAACCAGTCGTGGGTCGGGGTCCCGGACGCGCACAGGACCTTAAGCACCGGGAGGGCGTGACCGGGCCTCTGGAGGCGCAGCCAGACAAGGGCCCCCTGGCATCTCACCGCGGCCGGCGCCTTCGGGTCGGTCAGGGTGGTTCGGTTCATGACAACGAGGGCCTCCTTTTCCTGGTCTGCATCGACCAGGGCCTGGGCCAGGGCCACCCGCCATTTCTGTTCCACCGGCGCCTTTGTGACGGAGATCTCCAACAGTGCGATCCCTTTCCGGATATCGCCGGCCTGCTGCCAGAGCATGCCGGCCCGGTAATAGTCTTCTCCTTCCCCGGTGATCTCAGCCCCCGTTTCCATGGCCTGGGCCGCCCGGGGCACGTCTTTCAGGCGAAGCCAGGTCTCGGACAAAAGCGTCAGCCATTTGGCCTCCGGACCGGGCCTCCTGGCCAGGGCCTCCAGGAGGGGGAGGGCCTTTGGAGGCCTCTCGGCCTGGAGCCAGAGCCCCGCGGCCGAATAGAAGTGATCCGGCGCCTGGCTGATGCCCGCGGCCTGCTCCATGGCCTGGGCCGCCTTTTCAAAGTCTTCCTTCATGGCCCAGGCATTGGAAAGGGCCGCCAGCCAGATTGCCTTGGGCGAGGATTCCCGGCCCAAAGGGACCAGGAGACGGATCGCCGGATCGGCCTGTTTGGCCTGAAGCCACATCAGCCCGGCCTGGTAGGCGTGTTCAGGGTTGCGGCTCAGGGCCGCTCCCCGCTCCATGGCGGTCGCCGCCTTCACAAGCTCTTTTTGCCAGAGCCAGGCGTGGGCCAGGGCCACAAACCACTCGGCCTTTGGCGGGGATCGTTTACACAGCACAAGGAGGTGCCCCAGGGCCTTTTGAGGCTGTTCGGCATGGAGCCACAGGACCCCTCCGTTATAAAGATATTCCGGTTTGGGGTCCTTCCGGATAACCCGGTCCATGGTCTCGGCCGCGGATCGGGTCTGATCCAGGATCATGTAGGCGTTGGCAAGGGCGACGAGCCATTCCACCCGGGGGTCTTTCCGTTGCGCCAGCTCTTTTAGGATGACCAGGGCCTTTTTGGGATGGTCCGCATCCAGCCAGAGCCAGGCCGCATGAAACCAGAGATTGGGATCTCTGCCTCGCTCCGCCGCCCGTCCCATGGCCTCGGCCGTCTCTTCCTTCTTTTTGAGGGCCTTGAGCGTATTGGAAAGGGCCACCAGCCAGTGGGACTCGGGCGCGTCACCGTCCGTCAACGCCTTGAGGAGCGGCAAGGCCCTGGCCGGTTTCCCTGCCTCCAGCCAGAAGACAGCGCACTGATACAGGTGTTCGGGGTCCTTTGAAATGGCGTAGGCCGATGCCATGGCCTCCGCCGCCTTGACAGGATCCTTGAGGTCCTGGTGGGCATGGGCCTCGGCCACATACCCGTCGACCTGCCTGGGTCCGGCGCGATGGAGCTTCTTCAGGACGGCCAGTGCCTTTTGGGGAAGTCCGGCGTCCAGCCAGAGGACCGCAGTCTGATGCCACGTTTCAGGGTCCTGGGTGACGGCCGCGGCCTTTTCCAGGGCCCCTGCGGCCTCCGCCATCTCTCCGGCCTCCTGATAGAGGGCGGCCAAAAGCTGCCAGGCCTCATGGAAACAGGGGTTTAGCCTGACGGCCTTTTGGAGACAATCCAGGGCCGCATCCCGTTTCCCGTCCTGGTGAAGAAAATACCCCGCATCATAATAGGGATAGGGATGGGTCTCCCCTGGGTGGGCCTCGATCCAGCCTGTCAAGACCGCGGCCGCACCCGCTGCGTCGCCGTCCCCCGCCCGAATTTCCGCGTGGTCGACCACGTCATGCAGGGCCTCGGACATGGGGGGGATGCCCTTAGGACATGGGCCGGGATCCGCGGCATCGGCCGAATCCCATGGGATTGCCATGCACGCCATGATCAGGAGGAGTAGTCGGAGCTTAGTCATCCTGCCCCAGCTCAAATCGAATGGTCATTTCCACCCAGGTGTCCACCGGCCGGCCGGCCTTCCTGCCGGGTTTAAAGCGCCACCGGGGCACGGTCTTGCGCACGCTCTCGTCAAAAATCCCTTCCGGTTCGGCAGCGACAATCTTGAGATCCTGGGGCCTCCCGTTGCGATCCACCAGGAACTGAACCGTCACATATCCCTCGATGCCCATCCGTTTGGCCTTGTAAGGATAGTTGGGCTTGAGCGCGGCAAGGCTGACCGGCCTCTGATCCACCTCATCCAGGCCGAACCGGGTCCGGGTCCCCGGTCTTTGGGGCGCCGGAACACGGGCCACGGCGCCGGGCGAGGGGGCCTTTTCCACCCTGAGATTCACCTTCAGGTTCATGGGGCTCGACTGGGTCGGGAGGGCACTCAGGGAAAGGGCATGGAGCACAGGCGTCTGGAGCGCGGGCGGCTCGGGCGCAGGGGACGCCAGGGTTGGTGGTCCCAAGGGGGGCATCTCCACGGTCTCGCTGGGCATCTCGGCCCTCGGCTCGGGCGGTTCCAGCTCGGGGGGTTCCATATCGGGGATGTCCGGGGGTTTTGCCTCCATCTCCGGTTCGGGCGGGACCGAGGCCTCGGGCGGGGGCGTCAGGTCTGGTTCGGACGTCATCAGATCCGGGGGGATTTCCGGCCGAATGGGGATCAGAAGGGCGTAGGAAACCTTTGGAAAATTGGGCTGACAGGAGGTCTGGCGCAACAGGAGGGGCACCAGGGCAAAGATCCCCATGCTGATCACCACGGCCCCGGCCAGGAGGAAGGAGAGGCGGAGCGGACTTCCGGCGGTTCGAACGGATTGGGTCACTCCATCCTCCTGGCTGCCACGGCGATGTTCTTTGCACCGGCCAGCCGGCACTGATCCAGGACCGCCACCAGACGGCCGGTGGGGCAGGCCTCATCCGCGTCGAGGATGACGCCGGCCTGAGCGTTTTCAACCAGAAAGATCTCCACCAGCCCGCGAACCCGCCGAAGGTCCACCTGCTCGCCGTCTATAAAGATCTGCCCGCCCTCGGTGATGCCCGCCACCATGCCGGCGGCCTCCTTTTTCTCTGCCGTGGTCGCCTCGGGCCGGTTCACCTCGACACCCGATTCCCGAACAAAACTGGCCGTCACCAGAAAAAAGATGAGGAGGATGAAGATCATGTCGATCAACGGCATCATATTGATTTCCACGTCGCCGGCGTCTTCGTCCTGGATTCTTGCCGCAGCGATACCGCCTAAACGGAGCATTTCCGCGACTCCTTTTCAAGCCATTGGGACACGGCCTGCTGAAATACGAGGACATTCTGATGTATCCTGCGGATCTCCTTTCGCATGGCCTGGCCGGCCAGTACGCCCGGAATGGCCACCAAGAGCCCGGCCTGGGTGGTGATCAGGGCCTCCTTGATGCCCGAGGCCATGGCCTGGGCATTGCCCATGCCGTACATGCCGATCACACGAAAGGTCTCCACCATGCCGTTGACCGTACCGAGCAGCCCTAAGAGCGGGGCCGCGGCCGCAAGGACCATAATGGTCGGGATGTGGCGGTAGAGCCCCTGGACCTGACGTCGAACCGCCACATCGAAGAAGAGCTGATCCGCTTCTCCGCTCAAAAGGGCCTTTCCCCGGAAGTAACGCTCCATAAAAAAACTGAGTGCCTCGGACCTGGGACAGCACGCCTGTTCATTGAGAAGAACCTGTCCCTCCAGACGTTTCAGGGCATCGCTCACCAGAAGGGGCCTACGTCTTACCCGCAGGATCCATTCGGCCTTGAGCACGATCAACGTCCACATCCAGAGGGAGATCGCCCCGATGGGAATCATGATGGGGCCCCCGGTCTCCACCAGGTTCCAAAAACCGCTGAAGATGTCCATAGGGTAGCCGTGCAAAGGGTTAAGGGGTCAAGAGATTAGTGGCTTATTGCCAGATTTTCTGTCTCAAAAAACAAGAAAGTCCTTCATGGCATCGATAGAATCGAAGCTGAAAGCTCAAAGCTCAAAGGTTCATCCAGCCCGCTTTCAGCTTTGAGCTTTTAGCTAAGGGACGAACTTGGGTTGCGGGCACGTCCCGCTTTAGAGGTTCAATGGTTTAGAGGTTTATTAATCTGCCTTCGCTGGCTCAGTGTCGCTGTTGCTCCGCAGCCGGAGGAGTGCCCCCATGAGGGCCAGGCCTTTTTCCTCCATGTCCTGGGACAGGTTCCGGGCCCGCCTTCCCAGAAAGGCCGCGACGATCATCACCGGAATGGCCACGGCCAGTCCCACCTGGGTGGTGACCATGGCCTCGCTGATGCCGCCCGCCATCAACCGGGGATCGCCGGTCCCGTGGGTGGCAATGACCTGAAAGGTGTTGATCATCCCGGTGACTGTCCCGAGAAGGCCCAGAAGCGGCGCCACCGCAGCGCAGACCTTGAGCCCGCCCAGGAAGCGCTCCAGTCGCGGGGTCTCCCTCAGCATGGCCTCGGACATGGCGCTTTCGATGACCTCGCTCGGGTCGCTCCGGTGCTGCAGACCCGCCATCAACACCCGGCCGGTGGGGCGATGTCGATGCGGATTCGTGGCCTTTATGGCGCCCAGAATATCGCCTTCGCCCACCAGTTCCGTGACCCGGGTCATAAGATCGTCCGTATTGTGGCGTACCTTTCCCAGGAAGACGAGCCGCTCGATGGTGAGGATCAGGGCCACCAGCCCCACCAAAAGGATCGGGATCACCAGCGCGCCCCCGCTCCGGAGCTGATCCATCAGGGTGACGCGGTGGGCGAGCTGTTGAATGGCCGACCCCCCCGAGATGTCGGTATACACACTGGCGGTCTTTCCTTCAAAATAGCCGCAGAGATTCCGCCGCACCCGCCAGGACGGGCTCGGACCCATGATGAGACGGCCCGAGGCCGGGCTCAGGCTGAGATACCCGCACTGGTCCTGGGCACAATACATGGCCGGCAGGTGACCCAGCCGAATGATGCTTCCCTCGGTCTCGTTTCCCCTGCGATCCACCATCTTTCCCGTATAAATCATCTTTTCGCGTGACGCGGCCATATCCTCGAAGGCCATGTCGAGGAGGGCCTTGAGGTCGTTCAACCCGAAGAGCCGTCCCGGATCCACAAATTTCCGCAGGGTCTCCAGACGGGCGGGCCGCTCGGCGCTGTAGGGGCTCCTTTCGACCAGGGCCAGGAAATTGCGGGCATGGGTGATGAACAGGATGCCCAGTTCCTTGTTGTCCGCCAGCCTCAGGGAGACCTCCTGGGTGATCTGATCGCGCTCTTGAGTCAATTGGGTGAGTCGCTCTCTGTCTGCTGCAAGGGTCCCGGAGGCGGCTTCGAGACTGGCCTCCAGATCGGCCAATTTCTTCTGAAGGGCCTTGCGACGGGATGTGATTTCCTCAAGCGTCAGCCTTTGTTCCTTGCGCGCGTCCCGATAGTCGGCCTGGATATCCCGGGCGACCTCTTCAAAGGGGCGTTGGGCCCATGCCTCGGCAGAGAGGCCAAGGATAAGCAGCAGTATCCACAACGGCCTATTCATGGCGTCCCTCTTCACCCTTGACCGGGGGGCCGGGACTTCCCATGGGGAGCCGGGTCAGTTCGATGATGCGGATCCGTTCCACTATCTGGACCGCCTCGTCGATCTCCCGGACCCCGTCCTCCACCGGGAGGTATCTGTTCTGGCCGGCATCCCAGATATAGGCCTTTTCATTGTCCATGCTCATGGCATAGAGCCCTACCCGTCCCACCCTCAGGACCTTGACCCGGGTGGATCGTCCCTCGATGTCTATCTCGGTCTCGTCGATGTCCACCGAATAGCCGAAATCCACCTCCCGGGCCACCGCATCGAACAGGGTACGGGTTTTGACCAGGAGGCCGGCATCGTAGTCGTTGAGGATCTGACCTGCATCCGTAATCTGCTGAAGACGTCGGGTCTTGTCAAACGGGAGATCGCTTTCCACCTGTGCAGACAGCTTTTCCAGCCCCTGGTCCAGGATCGGGAGGAGTTCCGCATTGATCCGCTGCATCTCCTCGGCCTTTTCCCTCAGCTGGACCGTCTTGTCTTGCAGGGTTTCAAGATATTCCGCGGTTTTTTTCCTCTCCCAAACCACCCGTTTGAGGGCACGCTCCGTTCGGTCGATCTTTTCGAGGAGTTTCTTTTCTTCCGATGCCCATGCATCCACGGCCTTCTGGGTCTCCACATCAACGGCAACCGTTTGCTCCGATGTCTGCTTGACGGCCGAGGGGGAATCCTCCGCGGCCATCGACTGCCCGAGCCCCGCCCCGAAGAGGGCACTTAGTCCCAGTACCGTTATGTTAAGGAAAAAGCGCATTTTAAAGAGCATTCATCTCTCTCGTCATGTGTTTTTGACAACCTCCCGAACTCGACCGAAAGACGATGTTGAAGCCTGATGGGCATAGCGTGTCCCCCACAAGTGCTCCATGAGCCGTCACCTCAAGGCGGATATCCTGTAGGCTCATTTATGGTTGCATAAGGATATCTGTGCGCGCCGCAAAGATGATATCAAAACCAAAGCACGGATAGATCCAAACAAAAAAAGCCACGAATACCGGGTTTCCTTTGATGCCCCAGCCTTCGTGGCTTTGATTAGCGAAAATATGTATCTCATTCGTAGAGCTGATGCCTTCATGGCATCATTCGATCCAAGTCGCTTTTGGACCGCGCCCCAAACCTATGAACAATAAACTATACAAGGCTTGCATGCTCGCGTCAATCCCAATTGTCGTAAAAATAAAAATTCTAACACAAATCATGCGAATGCCACGAATAGGTACTGTGTCATGGAAACCATCGTGCCACACCAATTTTTGGGGTCACGGAGCGAGGGTCATATTAAAGCCAAAGGCGCTGACCTGAGATTTCGAGGGTCGAACAACTTTTGTACTGTCTTAAAACTCGTTGATTGCCGCTGCTCGGTCGGATTGAACCGGCACCATCGAGAAAGGGGGAGGGTCTTTTCAGAATTCGGGTTGGGGGCGGACAATCTTCTTGACAAGCGCAATTCAATGGTCCATGAGGTATCATTATATGGAACCAAAGGTGATAGCAAAAGGAGATGCCGTTATGGCAAGCCCCAAAAAAAGCATGCCCATTCGATTGCCCATAGACCTCTGCGAGTCAAACTCTGAGGGCTTTCTTTGCAACAATGCCCCCCTTATGGGTTATGGGGGTTTCATCATACCATGTCCTATGGGCGTGGTTGGTGATTGATTGGAAATGCTTATGGGTATCTTGTCTCATCAGACAGATCTGTAGTTTTTTGTCATGGTTCAGGATTGTTGCACGGAAAGCTATTGAGTGAGGATGTTTGGCATTCACCTTGCGTTATAATGAGGCTTGGATCCAATCTTCTGTTCTTCGGGTATTTGGGAAGAGAGTTCATAATGTAAATTGTCTCGGTGGATCGCACTGCAGGCCTCGGGGGCGATAGGGGGACAGAGTCAGGAAAGGAGGATTCTTCTTATGAGAATTAAATTGAAAAAAATTTTGTGCACCACAGACTTTTCGGATTTTTCCAATTACGCTATCCCATATGCCATTCGATTGGCCAAGGAATTCAATGCAAAGCTCTATGTCTGTCATGTGGTGGATATCACCCCGGTCGCTGCATATGATGAGGCGGTGGTACAGTGGGTGGACCAGCAGAAGGCCCTTACAGAATACGCACAGGAGCAACTGAATCAACTCATAGGGGAGCCGGCACTGGATGTGGAACAGCTTGTCCTCGAGGGCCATCCAGTGGACGACATTACCCGTATTGCCAAAGAAAAGCATGTCGATCTGGCCATTGCCGCAACCCACGGACGGTCCGGGTTGAAACGGATGATTTTAGGATCTGTGACTGAGCGGCTTATAAAGACCCTTCCCTGCCCGTTGATGTCGATTCGAAGTCCGGAAACAGTGGTCGGATCCCTTTCCGATCAGGAGATCCGGATGAACAAGATCCTTGTAGGATGCGACTTTTCAGCGGATTCCCTCCTGGCCTTTGAATACGCGCTCAGCCTTGCCCAGGAATTTCAATCCGAACTTCATCTGGTACACGTGATTGAGCCGCCCATCTATAAACAGCTGTTCAAACAGGATGTGAAACCATCGGAAGACCTCCGGGAGAGCATCCGGGAGCCCCTGGATGCCATGCTCAACAAGATGATCCCTGAAGAGGCCAGTCACTGGTGCCGGCATACAACGGCCCTGCTGGCCGGCCAGCCCCACGAGGAGCTCATTCAGTATGCTTTGATTAACCATATGGATCTAATCGTTTTGGGGATCAGGGGACACCGTCTGGTTGAGACATTGCTGGTCGGTTCGACCACGGATCGCGTGATCCGCCAGGCCCAATGCCCTGTCCTATCGGTGCGTCCCATGGCCGCGACGGCATAGAAAGATTTTTTGATCACTGATTCGGGCAATGGGTGTGCATTGCGCGGCCGCCGCATTTGAGTCGGTGGCCCGACACCATCCGGATAATATGGGTTGTAAAGGAGTGACATTATCATGGAAAACATGAAAGTGCGTGATCTTGTGATCCCGAGGGAGAGATTTCCAAGGATATCCTGCAATGCCACTTTTTATGAAGCGCTGATGGCCTTGGAGAGTGCCCAGAAGAAATATCTGTCCGGAGAATCCGAGCAGAGAATCCTCCTGGTTGAGGATGAAGAGGGAAAGATCATGGGAAAGCTTTCGCCCATCGATCTCCTTCGGGGGCTGGAAACCAACTATAACAGGATGGATACCCAGAAGATCCTCAGCCGCTTCGGGCTCGATTATATCTGGAAGTCCATGCAGGATGATTACCAGCTTTGGGGAAATCCATTCGAGGATCTGTGTCGCAAGGCCGGAGGCCTCCGAATAAAAAATTTTATCAAGCCTCCCCCCGAAGGACAGCGCGTCAGTGTAGATGACACCCTGGTCAAGTGTTTTCATCTGTTTGTGATGAATCGTCACGATGCGCTTGTGGTTCTTAGGGGAGATGAAATCGTGGGGCTGTTAACCTTTTCGGATGTATACAAAAGGGCCGCCGAGATTATGAAGGAGTGCGTTGTTGAAACACCCGGGCCGTAGAGGGGATGGATGCCGTTTCCATGCGGCGGTGCAGGGCCTGCGGGCAGACCCCATCGGATGTTGAGATCGCCCTCCCATCGACTTTTGCAGGATGGGGAGGGAAGAAAAGGTGCTGTTGGAGGGCCTGAATGCGGGTGGGGAATCAGGGCCTCCAGATGACTCTCCTGATGCCCGGATCGATGAATTTTTGGGGAACCACCGTAACTCTCTGAAAATTCCCTAACGGGCTCTTGTCCACCAGGAGGGGGCATCCATAGGCCTCTTCGAGGGACTGGAAAGTCAGGACCTCGGACGGATGACCGAGGCTCAGGATTCGCCCTTCTTTCAGGAGCATCAACCGGTTGCCGTACAGGGCGGCAAGATTGATGTCGTGGGATACCATCAGGATGGTCAGCTTCTTCTCATCTCTCAGCCTTTCCATCAGGTCCATGACCCTGACCTGATGTGCAAGATCGAGGGAAGCGGTGGGTTCATCCAGGAGAATAATCTCGGGGTCCTGACATATGGCCCTGGCAATCATGACCCTCTGACGTTCACCCCCGCTCAACTGATCCAGTTTCCGGCGGGCCAGGGATGCCACGCCGGTAAACTCCATGGCCCGGTGTGCGATGGAGAGGTCCTTTTCATGTTCCACCCCCAATATGCCCAGATGGGGGGACCGGCCCATGAGGACTACCTCGGTCACTGTGAAGGGAAAATCGACCGGCGCTGTCTGGGGCACCAGGGCAATGGAACGTGCCAGGGATTTCCGGGAGTAGGCATGGACCGGGACGCCTGAGATCTCCAGGCTGCCTGCCCTGGGTCGTAGAATCCCTGAAATACATTTCAAAAGGGTGGTCTTTCCAGAGCCGTTGGGTCCGATGATGATGAAAAAATCGCCCTGGTGGACGGAAAAGGAGAGATCCTTGAGCACGCGGAGGTCCCCGTAGGAATATTCCAGTTGTTTGGTATGTACGGCGTCTTTCATCGTCTGGTTTTTTTTAACAGGATGATAAACAGCGGTACACCGATCATGGCGGTGATCACGCCTGCAGGCATCTCCCCCTGGTCGGGAAGGGTCCTTGCCAGAAGATCGCACAGAACCATATACGTGCCCCCGCCCAATATGCACGCGGGCACGAGGACCCTGTGATCCGGGCCAACGGCGAGCCTGAGCACGTGCGGCATCACCAGCCCTACAAACCCGATGGGACCACAATACGAAACCGTCAAACTGACCATAAACGAGGTCGCTACGAGAAGGGTGACGGTCGCAGCCTTGATGTTGAGGCCCATGGTCTGGGCCAGTTCTCTCCCCATGAGTAAGAGATTCATGGCGTTTGACAGGCAGAAAAGGAGGATAAAGCCCGGGACCAGCAGCCCTGCGAGTATGCCGACCTGGTAAAGATCCGCTGTGGAGAGATCTCCCATGAGCCAGAAGATAATATTGTGGAGCCGGGAATCCTGTGTAATGGACATCAGAAACATGATCAGTGCGGCACAGAAGGCATTGACCATCACCCCGGAGAGGAGGAGGGTATCCTTTTTCAACATGGTCTGGCCTGAAGACATGACGAAGAGGAGGAGGAGGGTTCCCATACTTCCTGCGAAGGCCGTTGCGCCTACCCCGGGAAAGCGGGGAAGTCCTGCGAGAATACCGATGATGGCGCCGATCCCAGCTCCACTGGAAACCCCCAGGATATAGGGCTCGGCCAGGGGGTTCCGGAGGAGAGCCTGAAAGACCAGCCCCCCCAGGGAAAGGGTGGCGCCTACCAGGATCGCCAGGAGGACGCGGGGGAACCGTATCTCCCAGACAATGGTATGGCGCATGGCGTCTGTATTCTTTCCGTCAAACAGGGTCGCCAGGCTTTCGCTGATGCCGGTACCGGTCGATCCGATGGAGATCCCGAAGAATACGGCTGCGATCATGAGACAGAGCAGCAACAGGGATACCCTGGAAAGGCGTCTCAGGAGGAGAGGTCTTTCCAGGTCCATTCGTACGGATATGGATCCTTTGGGCTCGGCTCCTTTACTCACTTCTCTCCCTCGAAAAGTCCGGGGTGGATGAGCCGGGCAAGGATTTCAAGGGCGTCAACCAGCCGGGGACTGGGCCGGTCAAAGAGATTGGAGTCCACCGTCAGGATGCGATGGTTTCGTACGGCAGGGATGGAGGGCCACCTGCCCCACTCCCTCTTGACCGCCTCAAATCTGCCTCCCCGCGCCATGGAGGTAATGATGAGCACGTCCGGCGCTAGGGCCAGGACCTGTTCGTGGCTGAATCGCGGGTACGGGGTAGGGCCCTTTGCAAGATTTATCCCGCCTGCGAGCTCTATCAGTTCATTGATAAAGGTCGATTCCCCCACGGAGACAATGGGGGAGATCCCTATTTGAAAGAAGACCCCCGGCCGGCGGGAGGCCTTTGAGACCACTGATGTGACATGGCTGATCCTGGATTGCATCTGCTGGATAACGGCGTCTGCCTTTGGGCCGGCGTTGAGGAGGTCCCCTATGCGGCGAATGGTTCTCATGACCGATTCCAGATCCTTCGGGTGCACCGCATAAACGGGTATGCCGAGGGCGCTCAGCCGAGCGACCACATCCTTCGGATTGCCGTCCTTGGTGGCAAAACAGAGATCAGGTCTTAAGGCCACGATTTTTTCCAGGTCCAGGCGGATATAGGATCCGACAGAGGGAAGTCGGGTGGCCTCTGGGGGGAAATCGCTAAACCGGCTTACCCCCTTTAACCGATCCTCCCTGCCCACTGCAAATATGATCTCCGTGATGCTGGGGGCAAAGGAAACGATGCGTCTGGGATCATCCGGCACAATGACTCGCCGGCCCGTTTCATCTGTTGCTGTTCTGGCGGCCGATGGTCCTATAGAGAAAAAGAGGCTGCAGAAAATTATCAAAAAAAGAATGTACCGAATATGTTGCATTAGGATCAATCCTGAGGACGCATAGGCCTGGCGCAAGACGGCTGAAAATCATGAGACAGGATGTTAGTGTTCATGACGAAGAAGAGTTCTTCACCTCCTGAGATGAAAATAGGGGCTGGTTCCCGGTTATCCGTCCAATGGTTATCAGGAACAAACTTCAAACCGAAATCCGATAACTGCCCCTGGACGATTCTCATGGCGAGGGGCGGTACGGATAGATAGGCCGATGAAGTCGGTACCTGTGAATCTGGGACAAGCTTAGCCTTTTACAAGACGTTTTTCAAATGGTTTTCAATCGTTAGGAACCGGATTTCTGTAAATCCCATGGCCCCGGGGAGGGCCGGGAGGCATTGAATCGGGCATGCCGTCATTTTTTGCTTGCATTTCATCACGTTATTGTTTATAAAGACAAAATTTTCCAATCCGGTCGCCTGACATCACAAGGCCGGGGCTTGGGAGAACGCATCCGGTTGAATCGCCGTTCGGCAAAGACACGCATTGCCGGACGCTTAGGAAGACGGCCCGGCTGGGCCGGCCGGAGAAGAGACCCTGAAGCATATTGACGATTACCCTTAAATCAATTCCTTATAAAACACGATACCCAAGTGCGTTGATTCGGTAAGTGAAGATTTTATGAGGCATCTTGAGAAGTGGTTATGTACTTCGGATGCCTTGTTTTCTTTAATGGACATGATATGATGAAAACGTTTTCGATCCATTTGAATGAAAATCCGACAGAACAGGTGGAGGCGGAATCCCTGTCAGCGCGCCAGGCCCTTGAACATCTGAATGTGGGCGGCCTGGACAGGGTGGTGGCTGTAAAGGTGAACGGAGAGTTGCAGGACCTGTCTTCGGCCCTGGAAGACGAGGCTGAACTGGCGCCCATCTATCTGCAGTCCGATGAAGGGGTGGAAATCCTCCGGCACAGCACCTCCCATGTCATGGCAATGGCCGTCAGGGAGCTCTTTCCCGGGGTAAAGGTCACGATCGGCCCGGCCATTGAAAACGGATTTTATTATGATTTTGATTATGAACGTCCGTTCAGAGAGGATGATCTCCCTGCCATTGAAGAAAAGATGAAAGAGATCATCCGGGCAGACCTTCCCTTTGCCAGGAAAGAGATGGGGAGTCAGGAGGCGATCGATTTTTTCAAGGATCAGGGCGAAGATTACAAGGTCGAATTGATCCAGGACCTGGGCGCGGACCAGGTTTCCCTCTATACCCAGGGCAGTTTCACAGATCTGTGCCGGGGGCCGCATATCCCGTCCACCGGGATGATTAAGGCCTTTCATTTGACCCGGGTTGCCGGGGCTTACTGGCGGGGGGATGAAACCCGGCCCATGCTGAGTCGAATCTATGGCGTGGCATTCGCCGACCAGAAGCATCTGAAAAAGCACCTCCACTGGCTCGAAGAGGCCAAAAAAAGAAATCATGTCCGACTGGGACCCCAGCTCGGACTCTTCAATACCTATGAAGAGATCGGGGCCGGGATGATCGTCTGGCATCCCAAGGGCGCCATGTTGCGGCACATCCTCGAGGAGTTTGAGATACGGGAGCATTTGAGAAGGGGATACGAGTTGGCGAGAGGTCCGCAGATCCTGAAGACGGAATTGTGGAAAAAGTCGGGTCACTTCGAGAATTACCGGGAAAACATGTATTTTACCGAGATCGATAAGCAGTCCTACGGTATCAAGCCGATGAACTGTCTGTCGCACATGCTCATTTACGGCTCCAAGTTGAGAAGCTACCGGGATCTGCCCAAAAGGTACTTTGAGTTGGGCACGGTCCACCGGCACGAGCGTTCAGGGGTCTTGCACGGACTTTTCAGGGTTCGGGAATTCACCCAGGATGACGCCCATATCATCTGTACTCCGGATCAGCTCAATGCCGAGATAAAGGGCGTGCTCAACTTTGTCAAAGAGGTCATGGATATCTTTCAGTTTGAATATGACCTGGAGATCAGTACGCGGCCTGAAAAGTCGATCGGGTCTGATGCGGACTGGGAACTTGCTACACAGGCCCTTATCAGGGCCATGGAAGATGAGCGGCTGGCGTACGAGATCAATGAAGGGGACGGGGCCTTCTATGGTCCCAAGATCGATGTCAAGTTGAAAGACGCACTGGGAAGAAAATGGCAGTGCGCTACCATTCAATGTGATTTTACACTTCCTGAAAAGTTTGATCTCACGTATATTGGTAAAGACGGCGAAAAGCATCGGCCGGTGATGCTTCACCGGGTGATTTTAGGCGCAATTGAGAGGTTCATCGGGGTTTTGATCGAACATTATGCGGGCGCATTTCCCACATGGCTGGCGCCGGTGCAGGCGGTCATCCTTACGGTAACAGACAGAAATATCCCCCATGCCCAAAAGGTATATCAGACCCTGAGGGAGGCGGATGTCCGGGTTGAGGCCGATCTCAGAAACGAGAAACTCGGCCTCAAGGTGAGAGAGGCGCAACTGCAGAAGATCCCTTATATGCTGATTATCGGGGATAATGAATGCGATAATGACGGGGTAACCCCAAGGCAGAGGAGCGGTCAAAATCTTTCGCTGATGACTGCGAAGGCATTTAGTGACCTGATCAAAGGAGAGTCCGAACAAAGGAGGTAATGACCATAGTAAAAAAATCTGATGACGTCAGGATCAATGAACGGATCCGTTCGAGGGAGGTGCGATTGATCTCTTCTGAAGGCGATCAATTGGGTATCGTATCCCTGCGTGATGCCTTGGAAGCGGCCAAAAATGAAGGATTTGATCTTGTAGAGGTTGCGCCCAATTCAGACCCCCCGGTCTGTCGGATCATGGATTACGGGAAGTTCAGATACCAGACGAGCAAGAAGGTCCAGGAGGCTCGAAAAAAGAGCCGAGGCGGCCAGATGAAGGAGATCAAACTTCGCCCCCATACAGAGGACCACGACCTCACCTTCAAGATCAAGAACCTCAAGAAATTTCTTGAAAAGAAGCATCGGGTGAAGGTCACTGTTTTTTTCAGGGGGAGAGAGATGGCCTATATGAATGCCGGCGAAGAGATCCTGAAGCGGGTCGCTGAAGAGGTCTCGGAAGACGGTGCCGTAGAACAGCCGCCTACCCGGGAGGCGAGAAACAGAATGACGATGGTCATTATTCCGAAATAAGGGTCAGCGGGGTGAGACCTTCTGGATGGGCGCAGTTCCTGCCGATGCCATCAATGTCGGTAACTGAAAGGTGCATCCTGCAGGGTTTCACCTTAGCAGATGGAGGTAAAGAATGCCCAAGATAAAGACGAACCGAGGAGCCGCCAAGCGGTTTAAGACCACTGGGTCGGGTAAGGTGGTAAGAAGCAAGGCTTTTTCAAGTCATATTCTCACGAAAAAGAGTTCCAAACGAAAAAGAAATCTGAGGAAATCGAGTCTTGTGGATGCCACCAATATGAGACAGGTGGCCAAACTGATCCCCTATCTATGAGCCGTTGGGGATTGGGAATTTCAAAATCAGGGGATTGATGTGTTCAGGAACTTGAAGCCGTTTCTGTGCGCGTTGTGTCTTTTTAGGATATTGTTAAAAATGTGAAATCCAGCAGGACGTGTAGGCAAAAATCGTGAATGTTGAGCCGATGTATTGCATCGGAAGAAAACGTGCAGGGGATGGTCGATGACATACCGGACGAAATTCGCAAGAGGATCTATCCGGGTTTTTCATGTCCCCGCCGAGCAACCGTAATCTGCATCATGAAGTGACGGCTCAGGTATGAGATGAGACAACGCTTCGCAAATACCATAAATGAGGTTTAGCCATGCCAAGGGTTAAAAGAGGCTTTAAGGCCAGGAGAAGAAGAAATAAGATATTGAAGGCTGCGAAAGGCTTCCGGGGGGGGCACAGTAAACAGCTCAGGACCGCGGATGCGATGGTTATGCGGGCCGGCGTGTACGCATACCGGGATCGGAGGACCCGAAAACGGGATTTCCGCAGTCTCTGGATTGTCAGGATCAATGCCGCTGCCAGGGAGCACGGACTCTCCTACAGCCGGTTCATCGGAGGTCTTCAGAGGGCGGGGATACTTTTGGATCGTAAGGCGATCGCCGATATGGCGGTCCATGATCCCGCGGCTTTTTCCCGGTTAGTGAGCATGGCCCAGTAGCCCGCCTCACATCTCTAACAGACAGCCTGATGAAAGAGCAACTTCTTGAACTGGAATCACGCGCCCTGAAGGAACTCGACGCGATTACGGATCTCGCGGCGCTTGAACAATTCCGGATCACATATCTGGGCAAGAAAGGTCGGCTTACGTCCTTCATGAAAGGCGTCGGTGGCCTGCCGCCAGAACAACGTCCCGAGATCGGTAAATTGGCCAATGTGGTCAAGAAGAATCTCTCAGAACGCTTTCAGGAGTCAAAGACGCTTCTGGGGGCCGGAAGGGGAAGCGGAACAGGATCCATCGACCTGACCCTGCCTGGAAGAGAGCCTCTTCGCGGACACCTTCATCCCATCACCCTGGTCCTGCAGGAGGTCTGCAGGATCTTTTCGAGAATGGGATTCAGGGTGGTGAAAGGGCCCAACGTCGAACTGGATTATTATAATTTCGAGGCCCTCAATATACCCAAAGACCATCCTGCACGGGACATGCAGGATACCTTTTACATCTCCGACAATATCGTCCTCAGGACCCACACCTCACCCATGCAGGTCCGCGTGATGGAATCCCACAAGCCGCCTGTCAGCATTATTGCCCCCGGCAAGGTCTATCGACGCGATTCTGACGTGACACATACCCCCATGTTCCATCAAGTGGAAGGTCTCCTTGTGGACAAAGGGGTGACCTTTGGCGATCTTAAGGGAACCCTTACCGGTTTTGTTCACCAGATGTTCGGCCGCAACACACGCCTTCGTTTCAGGCCCAGCTTTTTTCCCTTTACAGAGCCGAGTGCCGAAGTGGACATCCGCTGCGTCATGTGCAAAGGGGCCGGGTGCAGGACCTGTTCCCACACAGGCTGGCTGGAAATATTGGGATCCGGGATGGTGGATCCAGAGGTATACCGGTTTGTGGATTACGACCCGGATCTCTACTCCGGCTTTGCATTCGGAATGGGGATCGAGAGGATTGCCATGCTTAAATACGGGATCGATGATATTCAGCTCTTTTTTAAGAACGATATGCGGTTTTTGAGGCAATTTTAGATGAATTTAGGGATTTAGGGATTAAGGGATTAAATGAAGGGATGAGAACTGTTTTCAATTCCTGAATTCCTGAATTCGCAATTTCTCAATGGCGTAGCGACATATGAAGGTAAGTCTGAACTGGATAAGGGAATACGTGAATGTCGAGATGGGGCCCGACGAGCTGTGCCATCTCCTGACCATGACCGGCCTTGAAGTGGAAGGGATGGAACCGGTCGGCCAATCCCTTGAAGATATCATCGTGGGGCGAATCGTGTCTGTGAAGCCCCATCCCCGCTCAGAACGTCTCACCGTCTGCGCCGTAGATACCGGACAGGAACAGGTCGATGTGGTCTGCGGCGCCCCCAATGTTGTGGAAGGTGCCTTAGCGCCGCTGATTCTCCCCGGGGGGAAACTCCCGGACGGGAGGCTGATAGAGAAAACCCGGATCAGGGAGGTGCTGTCAACGGGGATGCTCCTGGCCGAAGATGAAATGGGGGTGACCGATGATCATGCCGGCATCATGATCCTCAGTCCGGACCTGGTTCCCGGCGCAAAAATTTCCTCGGTCCTTTGCTTCCCCGACTGGGTCTTCAATATCGCCATTACGCCCAATCGGCCTGATTGCGCCAATGTAGTGGGGATAGCAAGGGAGATTGCGGCGGCCACGGGAAAGCCCCTCAAGATGCCTGATATCCGGATGGATGAGAGCGGGCCTTCCATTGAAGAACTCACAAGCGTCACGATTCTGGATCCTGATGGGTGCCCCCGCTACGCCGCAGGCATGATTCAGGGCGTAAAACCGGGGCCGTCCCCCTTCTGGATGAGATACCGGCTGTATCAGTCCGAGGTCCGAAGCATCAGCAACCTGGTGGATGTGACCAATTATGTGATGTTGGAGACGGGTCAGCCGCTCCATGCATTTGACTATGATCGTCTGAGAGAGAACAGGATTGTGGTACGGCGGGCGGAAGAGGGGGAGGTCTTCACCACCTTGGACGGGCAGAGCCGTACCATGTGTCGGGAAGACCTTATGATCTGTGATGGGGAGAAGGCCGTGGCCCTGGCAGGGATCATGGGCGGACTCAATTCCGAGATCTTCGCCGATACAACGAACGTCCTGATCGAAAGCGCGTTTTTCGATCCTGTGACCATTCGAAGGGGCTCCAAGCGCCTGGCACTCTCTACCGAGGCCTCCTACCGTTTTGAAAGAGGGGCCGATATCGAGGGCGTTGGGTCAGCGCTGAGGCGGGCACTCTCTCTCATGTGCCGTTTGTCCGGGGGAAGGATCGCCAAAGGCCTCGTGGACAATTACCCCAGACCCTGGAATCCTCCCCGTATTCACCTCCGGACAGACCATGTCAACCGTATCCTGGGCACTTCCCTGTCACGGACGGCGATGAAAGGCTATTTTGAAGCACTCGAGATGGGGGTCCGTGATGGGAATGAGGATGAACTGGTCGTCCAACCGCCGTCATTTCGTGTGGATGTCACCCGGGAAGCGGACCTGACAGAGGAGGTGGCGAGATGCTACGGTTTCGACCGGATACCTCTCACGGTTCCCAGCATAAGACCGTCGGAGGAGGGGGACTCGCCGGAACTATTTCTTCAGAATCAGATAAACGCTATCATGACCGGCATCGGCTTTTTTGAAATCATTACCTACAGCTTTATCTCCCCTGAATCTGCGGATATCCTGGGGGCGGAGGAGGACAGCCCCATCAGGTCCTTTGTGCCGCTCTTGAACCCGCTGACGGTCGACCAGTCGGTATTGCGGACGTCGCTCATTCCAGGGCTCATGAGTGTGGTGAAGACCAACATGGTCCACGATCAAAAGGGTCTGCGGCTTTTCGAATGGGGAAAGATATTTGTTCAAGATGGCGAGGATCGACTCCCTGCAGAGATGATCTTTATCGCGGGCGTAATGATCGGTCAGTATCAGGAGAAATCGTGGTATCATGATGAGAGAGCCTGCGATTACTACGATATGAAGGGGGCGGTGGAGGCCCTTTTGAAGGGGATCGGTCTCCACGGGATTCATTTCAAGAGGGAGCTGGGGGCGCCGGGGTATGACAATGAGATCCTGGCCGGGATTTATTGTTCAGACAGGCGCATCGGGCGGTTGGGGAAGGTCGCTTCAAATGTGATGGGCACATACGATCTAGAAGACAAAGATGCCTATGTTTTCGAACTGGATGTCCAGCCGATCCCGATGCTGTGTCTCGGCGCAAGAAAATTCCGGCCTTTTCCGCGGTTTCCCGCCGTCTTCAGAGACCTTTCGCTTCTGGTGGAACGGCACATAGAGAGCGCCCGACTTGTTGAGATCATTCGAAAGGAAGGGGGCGACCTGCTGGAGTCGGTTCAAATATTTGATCTTTATGAAGGAGAAAAGATCGACCCTTCGGAGAAGGCCATCGCCTTCAGGATATCTTACAGATCTCCGCATGAGACCCTTGAGGGTGAGCGGATCAACCGTTTGCACGGGGCGATTATTGAAAAAATCAGAAAAGAAACCGGAGGCAGATTGAGGGAGGGCTGAAAAATGGTCCAGATTCCCGGTAACAGACGATACTTTCGAATCGGGGAGGCCAGCCGCATCGTGGGCGTGGAGCCTTACGTGTTGAGATATTGGGAAAACGAATTCGCCCAATTGAGACCCCGAAGGGCCGATTCCAGGCAAAGGACCTACCAGAAAAAAGACTTAGAGACCCTTCTTGAAATCAAGAGGCTCCTCTATGAGGACCGAATGACCATTGAGGGCGCCAAGTTACGCCTCAAAAAGGAGAAGAACGAGCCGCCAACCACCGAAAACTCATTCTTCAAGGAGGTGAAACGAGAACTGCACAAGATACTGGAGGTGCTCAGGTAGGTGTTTGCGCCGATTCCCCGCGAAGCGGGTTCTCCGCATCTGTCATCTGTTTATCTTGTCGCGAAGGACGCCGGAAGTCTTGAATACGACGACCCGCCGAGCCCTCAGTTGGAGGTCTTCAGTGGTTTGAGGGTTTCTCCCCCGACGTGCGGATTTTTCTTTGACGACAAGTTTGCCGAAACCGCTGATCAGGAGGTTTTCCCCCCTCTCCAAGGTCCCTTTAATGAGTTCAAGGAGTCCTTCCGCAACTGTCCGGGATTGACTTTTACTAAGTCCGACCTGATGATAAATGGTATCGATGATCTTTTCTTTGGTCAGGGCCACCTTATGATCCTCCTCATTTGTACTGCAGGGTGAAAACCACCTAAGTCTTAAATTTTTAGAGAGAAATAACTCCTGTTGACAGATGTGTCAAGCATTTTTTCTCTTCAAAAACTTTTCTTTGAGTTTGTTGTTGACGAATTCCGGAACAAGGCCGCTCACATCCCCGCCAAAGCTTGCCGCCTCCTTTATGATGGTGGAACTGATGTAAAACCATTTATAGTCGGTCATCAGAAATACAGACTGGACATCACGGTTTAATTTGCGGTTCATGAGCGCCATCTGAAATTCATATTCAAAGTCCGAGAGGGCCCGAAGCCCTCTCAGGATGATATTCGATTTCTTATGGATAACATAATCAACCAGCAATCCGTCGAAGGTATCTACCTCAACGTTCGGATTTCCTTTCAAGGCCTCCTGGATCATCCCCATCCGTTCGTCTATGGAAAATAGGGGTTCCTTCTTGGGGTTGTGCAGGATGGCAATAATCACGCGGTCAAATATATCCAGACCTCGTGAGACAATACTCATATGCCCATTGGTGATAGGGTCAAAAAAGCCGGGATAGATGGCGGTCTTTGTACATTTTTCCATTCCTCATTCAACTCCTGGTGAGTGGTTAGATGCAAGTGTCAACGTGTCAAACGCTGAGGCCTGAATTCCCGAATCTTTCAGCTTCTCAATCCCTCAATTCCTGAATCCCTGAGTTCATAAATGCTGATCTTTGTATCCCCATAGACCCGGGCATGGACCCTCGAAAGCCCTGAAAAAGAAGATGGGAGGTCCGTGGTTTTACCTGTTTCGACAACGACCCGTGCCGATAATGAAAGCCGTTCTCCTGCCGAGATTTCCGCAACCAATATCGGTGCGATATCCTTGGAATAGGGCGGATCCAGGAAGACAAGGTCAAATTTTCTATTCAAGAAGACGTGCCCCAGGGGTAGTCCTCTGGTGAGGTCCCTCTTCAAGATCCTGCTGGAATGCCGGTGCCCACATCGCTCAACGTTTTTCTTTATTAATTCAACCGATTCATCCAGGTTATCGACAAAAACGGAATATACGGCGCCCCTGCTAAGGGCTTCCAGACCGAGGCTCCCCGTGCCGGAGAAGAGATCCAGGACGTGATATCCTGATAAGTCCTGGCCCAATATATTGAAAACCGCTTCACGGACGCGATCGGCGGTCGGCCGGATGAGGCGGCCCTTCGGACCTAAGAGAACCCTTCCCCTGGATTGACCGCCGGTGATTCTCATCCTGCTCCCTTTCAATCACAGTCCTCTCTCAAACAAGAGACCCGGACAGGACAATACGTCAGAAAGGGATCCGATCTGGCAAGGCGTCATGTCTTGTACCGGATTGATCGGGGGGAAGATAGATTCCTCATTTTCCCGTTCCATGAAACGGTTGGTATTCCCTGTGACAATAGCATGGGGTCTTTCTCCCGCCGTCGGCAGGATAAGAAAATGGATATGTCATGCCCGGGCGGGCCGCCCCAGCCTTTAAGATTTTTTTTGCGGAAAAGGAGAAAGAAGGAATGCTTGACCTCGAAATCATGAGAGATGTCCGATAGTGGTTAGCCCTGCTTTGACCTTCTGCCCGACCTCAACAGCGATTCTGCTGTCCGCGGGAAGATATACCTCCAAGCGTGAGCCAAACCTGATAAGGCCGAATCGCTGTGCCCTGGATACATGATCTCCTTTTTCGATCCAGCATGCAATTCGCCTTGCTATAAGACCCGCAATCTGCACAAAGGCAACTCTTTCAGCATGTCCGGTCTTCAAGATGATTATATTTCTCTCGTTTTCCTTTGAGGCTTTATCCAGGTTTGCAGAAAAGAATTTTCCAGGGTGATAGGTGATCTCCTCAATGGTTCCGCCGATGGGGATACGGTTCACATGCACATTAAAGATGGACATAAAGACGCTCACCTTGACCGCTGACCGGCCGAGAGGGTTGTCCTCCCCGTCGAGATGGCGTACCTCCAGAATCGTGCCGTCGGCGGGGGTGAGTACGGCGCCCTCCTCACAAAGGCCGGGTATGCGTTCAGGATCCCTGAAAAAGAAAATGATGAAAAGTGCAAAGACCCCCAGAAACATGGCGATATGGAAATGGCCGAGACAGGCAAGGAGGATGGTCAGTCCGCTGCTGACCACAATGAAGGGGACCCCTTCCTTGGCTACCGGCCATGTGTTGTTAATCCGTGAATTATCCAATTTATAACTCGAAAACCTTCTTTCATAAACGAAATTTCATATTTCAGCACATGGCACAGCCGTCTTCTCAGGAAGAAAAATCAATCCGATGATGTCTCGGGACGTTATATCATTTAAAGCCTTTTTGTCAATCCCTTAGTCAAAGCCGGCACGAAACATTCTGGTGCGTTCCCACGGCCTTGGCGCCCCTTATTTTTTGGGCTGCAGCGCTTTTAAATGAGCCCCCCTGCCGGGGCAATTTGCATATTTTCAGAAGACAAATGTGTGCTTATTTTTTTATATGATAATGGTCAATCGGCGATAGTCAATCCAGGGTTTCACACGAGGGAGTGCGGTTGGATCGGATATCGGGGGGACGAAGATAAACCGGATTGAGGGCATAGGGATCATCCAGATCGCCGTGAAGAAATCGCTCGCGTGCCAGGGATCCGACGGCAGACGCCCTCGCACACCAGTTGTGGATCGGCGCCAGGAGGGCACGCTCTCCCAGGAGATTCTTCAAGCGGGGCCCTTGGGTGGGATAATCGTTTCCGACAAACAGAGAGGGTTCCTGGAACAGGAGGGGGATATCCTCAAATCGAACCCAGGCATCTTCGCCGGTCCTTTTGAGGTCCCTGTCATCATTCCAGACGAATCGGGTAGTGAAGACCTCTCCTTTCCTCGAATGGAGGATGGGGATTACGGGCAGGCCTGCACATGGGGCCTGAATCGCCATGGCCTCAAGGGTCGATATACCGATTATGGGGACCCGAAGGGCATGGCACAAGCCTTTTGAAAGGGAGACCCCTATTCTCAGACCGGTAAAGCTTCCCGGACCGGTTGCAACCGAAATGCATTTTACCTCCCGGATTTCCCGTTCGGAGGAATTAAAGAGAAAGTGAAGGGCAGGCACCAGGTTCCCAAAATGACCCTTTCCTTCGGACATCAGGTGCTCTGCCACCAGGCCCCCGTTCTCAGAGACAAGGGCAAGGGAGAATTGGAGAGAAGACGTGTTAATGGCCAGGATCATATGCAGGTAACGCCCTTATCCGATGAGTCGTTTGATATCGTTATAGAGGACAAATACCATCAGGAGCACCAGGAGAAAGATCCCCGCTTTCTGGAGAAGCTCGCGTTTCTTTATATGGAGAGGCCGTCCGATGATCAGCTCTATCAGGAGGAGGACAATGAACCCGCCGTCCAGGACCGGCACCGGAAGAAGATTCAAAATACCCAGATTGATACTGATAACCGCCATGAAAGGGATCAGATGAATCCAGTTTTCCTGGGCCAGTTGACCGGTCATCTGGCCGATAAGGATGGGTCCTCCAACCGTCTCCATCGGAATGATCCTCTGGATAAGCTTT
The DNA here is from genome assembly GCA_021737785.1 of Deltaproteobacteria bacterium. Lineage (NCBI taxonomy): Bacteria > Pseudomonadati > Myxococcota > Myxococcia > Deltaproteobacteria bacterium. The sequence continues at coordinate 10,097 of JAIPDI010000015.1, read as the reverse complement.
GCAACGGTCAGGCAGGTCAGTTTGATGATTTCCCAGGTCTTTCGGAATCCTTCCGCGACGGCGCCCACAGGACCAGGGTCAAGCTTCTCAAATGTTCCGGCCGCGACGATTCCGATAAGGGGCGATCGAACATCCTCGCCAAAGATGTTTTTGGTTACCGAGATTTCCGGTACCACCGTGACCGTAACATCTTCACTTCCTCTTTTTACTTTGATTTCAACCGGCTGGCCAGTATTTACCCCTATGATTTCCTTGATCTGAGGCCAGTTTTCTGTTGCCTGGCCGTCCACGGACACGATGACATCCCCTGGTTGTAAACCTGCCCGGCTGGCGGGTGAATCTTCCCTTACCTGACCGATTTCCGAGGTCATGACGTGGACCCCTGCCGCCATATAAAAACCGCAGAAGATGACCAGGGCCAGAAGCAGGTTGAACAGGGGGCCTGCAGCCACAATGGCGATCCGTTTGGCCGCATGCTTATTGCTGAAGGATTTTTCTTCATCTTCGGGTGAAAGGGGACCCTCCTCTTCATCGGCGGTTTCTCCCAACATCTTTACATAGCCGCCTAAGGGGAGGGCGGAGATAAGATACTCGGTTTCTCCCACCTGTTTGCCCACCAGTTTGGGGCCGAATCCCAATGAAAATTTCAGGACCTTTACGCCAAAATATTTGGCGGCCAGAAAATGACCCAACTCGTGAAAAAAAATCAACACGCCAAGGACCACGAGAAAAGGGAGTATATAGTATAGAAAAAAATGTATGGATTGATCTAAATGCATGGTCGTTCTCCAGACTCAACCTGAAGGTCTCGAATTTGTATGATTTATTGAAATATTATCCTTAATGGGGCAGCCCGGTTTGCGTCGGACATGGAAAGGCGGAATGGTGGAATACGGGATTATCGGGTTTAAATCGGAACCCGTCATTTTTACAAAAACATATGGAATACCTTTCACCCGGTATTCCAGTATTCCAAAATTCCATTATTCCAATCAGGGCGAAACGCCTGAGTTCCGGATCACCTGCGCAAGTGTCCCCTGGTCGTTTCCCTTGCCCACCTGTCGGCACTCAACACCGCTTCGATGGTTTCCACAGGCGAATGGGTGTGGGCGTTCATGGTCTTTTCTATCACATCCGGGATGTCCAGGAAACCGATCGTCCCCTTCAGGAAGGCGTCAACGGCAATTTCATTGGCGCCGTTTAAGACCGCAGGCATGCTTCCCCCTGTTGTCGCCGCCTTCAATGCCAGCGCCAGACATCTGAATCGCGTCATGTCCGGTTTCCTGAAACTGAGGTCCCGGATCGTTTCCAGATTCAGGGGCGGAAGACCATTGCTGAGATGTCGTGGATAGGACAGTGCATAGGAGATCGGAATGGTCATATCCGGAATCCCCATTTGGCCGATGAGCGAACCGTCCCTGTATTCCACCATGGAGTGCACGATGCTCTGGGGGTGTATCAGGATATCTATCTGATCCATTCTCAGATCGAACAACCATCTGGCCTCAATCACCTCGAGTCCCTTATTCATCAGGGTCGCTGAATCGATGGTAATCTTGGGGCCCATCTCCCAGTTGGGGTGCTTGAGGGCCTGGGCGGCCGTAACATGGCGCATCTCGTCAAGTGACAGATCCCTGAACGGTCCTCCTGAAGCGGTCAGGATCACCCGTTTCAGGTCTTCCCTCGGATGCCCTTGAAGGGATTGAAGGATTGCACTGTGTTCGCTGTCGATGGGGAGGACGGTCACGCCCTGTTTTCGTGCTTCCGCCATTACCAAGGGGCCGGCCATGACCATGGTTTCCTTGTTGGCCAGGGCGATATCTTTTCCGGCCTTAATGGCCGCATAGGTAGGTACCAGGCCCGCGGCACCGGTCATGGCGGAAACCACCGTATCCACCCCTTCAAGGGTTGCCAGTCGCACGAATCCTTCGACCCCGACAAAGACTTCGGGGGCGTTATCCCCAGGGAGACGGGAGCGTACCTCTACCGCGACGGATTCGTTTAATACGGACACGGCTACCGGCCGGAAGATCTCTATCTGGTCTAACAGGAGATCCCCGTTTCTGCCGGCTGAAAGGGCCACGATTTTGTATTCTTCAGGATGGGCCCTGGCGACCTCGAGGGCACAGACGCCGATGGATCCGGTAGCGCCCAACAGGGCGATGTTTTTCATGTTTACGCTCCGGGAGAGATGGGCAATCAAATATGGGAATGGATATACATTGCCAGTTATGGGGTTCCCAGGTCAAGAGAAAGATAGACATACAGAACAGGGATGGCAAAAAGAAGACCGTCTATTCTGTCGAGAATGCCCCCGTGTCCGGGGAGAATATGCCCTGAGTCCTTTACCCCATGACTTCGCTTCAACATCGATTCGCATAGATCCCCAATCTGACCTGCTGTGGACAGAAACGCCGTAAGGATGAGCACCTTCAGATCCAGGGTGGAGGGACCTATCAGGCGAATAAAGAGAGCTCCGGCCATGAGGCCCGCGACCAGTCCGCCGACGGCCCCCTCCCACGTCTTGTTCGGGCTGACGGCCTCATACAGTTTATGCCTTCCCAGAAGCCTGCCGAAATAAAAGGCGCCTGTATCGCTGGCAAAGACAACTGTCAGCAGAAAGAATATCCAGACCGGTCCCTTCGGCCGTATGTCGATAAGGATGAGGAGGGCAAGGGGGAGCGCCGCATACACAGGGCCGAACAGCGTCTTGCCAAGATCTTCAGCCGCGTATTTTCGGGGACCCGCTGCCATAATCAATGTCATCGGAACAATGGCCCATAACAGAATTATGGCCGGCACCAGCATGATCTGGCGAAGGTATATGGCGGCAAACAGAAGAAATGTCAAAAAACCGGTGAGCCATGGGAGAGGTTTCGGGAGGCGTGCAGAGGTCATTGCATAATATTCCAGGAGACCTGCCAGGGAGGCGGCGCAGATGACCGAATAAAACAACCATCTGGGTCCGGAGCCTATCAGAAAGACCAGGATAGGTACTGCGATTAAGGCGGTCAGCCATCGTTTCAGATGCATAATCATCCATCGAGCTATTCACAGCCCTCTATTTCTCAGCCCCTGCTCCCTACTCCTTACTGCCTACTGCTTACTCCCTACTGCCTACTCCCCCTATGCCCCCGAACCGCCTGTCCCGCTTCTGATAATCCCGGATCGCAGCCATGTACTCGTTTTTTCCGAAATCGGGCCAAAGCGTAGGGGTGATATAGATCTCGCTGTATGAAATCTGCCACAAAAGAAAGTTGCTGATGCGGTATTCACCACTGGTTCGGATCAGCAGATCAGGATCCGGCATCCCTGATGTATAGAGGGCGTCCGAGACCACCTCCTCGGTAATCTCATCCGCAGCCATCTGCCCCTGTTGCACTCGCCCTGCGATCTTCACGACGGCATCCAGTATCTCCTGTCTCCCCCCGTAGCTGAGGGCCAGGGTCAGGGTCATCCGGCTGTTGGAAGAGGTCTGTTCCATGGTGTCCTGAAGGATATCCCTGGTGCGTTTGGGAAGCCTTGAGGTCCTGCCGATGGTATTGAGCCGGATTCCGTTTTCCTGCATCTCTTCCAGCTCTTTCTTCAGGAATCGGTTGAGGAGTTTCATGAGCGCCTGGACCTCGTATTCAGGTCTCTTCCAGTTTTCTTCGGAAAAGGCATAGAGGGTGAGCCAGCGGATCCCGATTTCACAGCTCATTGTCACGATCTCCCTTACGGCGTCGGCGCCCTGCTGGTGTCCCAGGATACGACTGAGCCCCCTTTTCTTAGCCCACCGGCCATTGCCGTCCATAATAATGGCGACATGGTCGGGCAATCGTGTGGAATCAATGGATGTCATGATGTTTCGTCTAAAAGCGCCGGTCAGAACATCGTGTAAAGAAGAGAGAGGCGGAAGATCAGAATTCTATGATTTCCTTTTCCTTTCGGGAGGTTATCTCATCAATTTTTTTAATGAATTCATCGGTTATTTTCTGAACGTCCTCCTGAGATTTGAAGAACTCATCTTCTGAAATCTCTTTTTCGGTTTTCAGTTCCTTGAACATTTCGTTGGCTTCCCTTCGGAGATTACGTATTGAAATACGGTTTTCCTCAGCCATCTTTTTGGCCACCTTTGCCAACTCTTTTCTTCTTTCCTCTGTCAGCGGCGGGATCGAGATCCGGATAATTTTGCCGTCATTTGCAGGGGTGAGCCCCAGTTCGGATTTCAGGATGGCCTTTTCGATATCGCCGATGACGGACAGGTCCCAGGGTTGGATAGTGATAAGCCGACTCTCCGGGACAGCGATGGACGCCACCTGTTCCAGGGGCATCTGGGTGTCATAACAGTCGATCTTGATCCCTTCCAATAGAGCGGTAGAGGCCCGGCCTGTCCGGATTCTCTTGAAGTCCTTTTCCAGGGCTTCTGCGGTTTTATTCATTTTTTGACGCAGTTCGGAAAGGATCTCGTCTTTCATGGCACTGCTCCTTATCCGGACAAGCCGGAATAAAAAAGGTCTCGCACGGAGACACAGAGACAGAGAGTTTTCTTGTGATGTTTTCACAAGACGAATTGGATAACTGCCCAACCCGGATAGACCGGCGGTGCGAATTCAGAAATCGAGCCCCGGCAGCATCAAGGGAAGGGATGCCGCCGGCAGGGCTATGTCTCGACGCCGGCGATTAACCCTCGGATTCACCCAACTGAAATCGGACAAACCGTCTGATGATGATGTTTTCGCCTGTCTTGGCGATTAATTCGTTTAACAGGTCCTGAACCGTGATGTCGGGGTTCTTTACAAAGGGCTGTTCCAGGAGGCATGCCTCGGAATAAAACTTATTAAGTTTTCCTTCAACGATTTTATCCACCACCTTTTCAGGTTTTCCCGATTCCTTGGCCTGCACTGCATAAATCTCCTTCTCCTTTTCCAGGACATCCTGGGGCACGCTTTCCCGGTCGATGGCGACCGGGCTGGTCGCGGCAACCTGAATGGCGATGTCCTTTACAAAGCCTGTGAAGTCCTCTGTTTTGCCCGTGAAGTCTGTTTCGCAGTTGGCCTCGACCAGGACCCCGATTTTTCCTCCCGCGTGGATATAGGACTGCACCTGGCCCTGGGAAGTGGCACGTCCTCCACGCTTTTTGGCCGTTGCGATGCCCTTTTTTCTCAGATGATCGATGGCCTTGTCGATATCCCCGTTACATTCAGAAAGCGCTGTTTTGCAATCCATTATCCCAACGCCGGTCTTTTCTCTCAGCTCTTTGATGGTTGAAGTCGATATGGTCAATTTATACTCCCCCCCACTTGATGGAATGTTTTGTTCTTTACTTTATTGATGTACCATGGTCAATGGGCGTGCTTATCCTTCCACAGACGCGACGTGCTCCTCGTCCGTCGCTTCGTTTGCCCTGGAAGCATCGGATTTGGGAAGGACAATAATTTCAGGGCCCCCTTCTTCCGCCTGAGCTGCGACCGGCGGCGTTTCAGCGGTTTCAGCCTCAGCGGCCTCCTGTTCCTTTCTTAAGGCATCTTCTTCTCTTAACCGCTGTTCCGCAAGGTTGTGACCTTCGATGCAGGCGTCTGCGATCTTTGAGCAGATGAGCCTGATGGCCCGTATGGCATCGTCATTTCCCGGTATAAGGAAGTCGATTTCATCCGGATCGCAGTTGGAGTCGGCGATCGCAACGACAGGGATGCCGAGTTTTTTAGCCTCTTTGACGGCAATTTTCTCTCTCTTGGGATCGACAATGAATACTACCCCCGGCAGCTCATCCATGTTTTTGATTCCCCCGAGATTCTTTTCCAGCTTTTCCAGCTCCCTGTTCATCTTGAGAATTTCTTTTTTCGTATAGCGGTTGATAGAACCGTCTTCTTTCATCCGTTCGAGTTCCTTGAGACGAGAGATGCTTTTCTTGATCGTCTGGAAATTGGTGAGGGAACCTCCCAGCCATCTATTGACAACATAGAACATGCCGCAACGTTCGCTCTCCTCGACAATGGATTCATGTGCCTGTTTTTTGGTTCCGACAAAAAGGACAGGGTAGCCTTCTGAGACTGTCCTGACAATGAAATCATAAGCGATCTTAATAAGCCTGACCGTTTTTTGAAGGTCAATGATGTGGATCCCGTTTCGCGCGCCGAAGATATACGGCTTCATTTTGGGGTTCCAGCGTCTCGTCTGGTGTCCGAAATGGACGCCTGATTCCAGAAGTTGTTTCATGTTGATAATTGCTGCCATTCAATCCTCCTTGATAGTGAGATCGATTCAGATCTCGATGCCGGTTTTCCCTCGGTTCGGAGCCTCTCATACCCATGTATTGGCAGAGCACCTGGCAAAATTCCAAACCTGTGTTTTTTGGTCCATTGACCCTTGAACCCATCCCCCTGATCTGGTATTCTACTGCAAAAAGAACGCTATCATGGTGGAGAACACAACACCTGAGGAAACGTCATTTATGGTGAATACGCGAAGGCACCCGGTCAGGATCGGCCAATGAACACGCCCGGGTCTAAAAAGCCTCGGATTCGCTGATGAGGCTCAAAATTTCATAAGCCGATATATATACCACTGGCAATTCTGATTTGCAAGAAAAAAAAATAGGAAACCGTTTAAAGCGGTTGGTATTCCAGTGCTCCGGTCTTCCACTATTCCCCATCGGGCCAACGCCCCCATTGTCCCGGCGATTCGTAAGAGGCGTCATAATGGATGAAAGCACCAAGAATGGTATCAGACGCCTGGCCGAAGATGGTGAGGCGCGCATTGCCCGCTCCATACTGCGCTGGAAATATAAAAAGGAGGGGATTGCGCCCCCCGGGGATGAGGATCTGGAAAGTCAATCTCGAAGGATCGCTGATACCGCCCGCGGCGTAATTTCAGAGAGGGGGAAAAACCTCTGGAACGAGATCAAAAAGGTCTATGCCAGGTCAGGGGGCAAGGGGGACCCGGGCAGGTGATTTACAGCAAACGACTCCTTGATGTCAGAAGAGATCTGGATGAATCCGAGGGGGAGAGATTGGCTCCCTGGGCCTGTCTCAGCCGGGATGCTTTACGACAAAAGAGCGACCCTGACATCGACCAGGGACACAGACAGAGTTTCTCAGCCGATTCCGACCGGATACTCCATTCATTGGCCTATTCCCGTTATATCGACAAGACCCAGGTCTTTTATCTCATCAAAAACGATCACATTACCCATAGGGTCCTGCATGTTCAGCTCGTATCCAAGATTGCAAGGACGGCCGGGCGCCTTCTCCGTCTGAATGAAGACCTGATTGAGGCGATAGCCCTCGGGCACGATATCGGGCACACGCCGTTTGGGCATGATGGGGAGAAATTCCTCTCCAGTCTGTGTGAATCCCACCGTATCGGTCGATTTCTCCATAATATCCAGGGCGTCCGCTTCCTGCAGAAGATCGAGAGGAAAGGGAAGGGGTGGAACCTGACATTGCAGGTCCTGGACGGAATTCTCTGCCACGATGGGGAAATTCACTCCCAGCTTCTCGAACCCAAGAGAGAAAAGTCCTTTGATACCCTGGCCGAGGAAATGAGGCAAAAGGCCCAGGATCCCTCCACGGACCTCCGGCCGATGACACTGGAGGGGTGCGTGGTCAGAATGGCTGACACCATCAGCTATATCGGACGGGACATCGAAGATGCCATCAGACTCGGTTTGATCCATCGGCGGGATATCCCGGACGATTGCCGTCATGTTCTGGGAGACACCAACGGAACGATCGTCTACACCCTCGTTGAGGACCTAATTGCAAATAGCCTGGATAAGCCGTACTTGAGCTTCAGCAAAGATGTGGGATCGGCGTTGAAGAAATTGAAGCGTTTTAATGAGGGATGTATCTATAAGGATCCGAGGGTCAAGGCGCAGACAGACAAGATATGTCTCATGTTTGAACTGCTGTTTCAAAAATATCTGGAGGACCTTGAAATGAGCAACCCCGACTCAGACATCTTCAAGGGGTTTTTAGAGGGGATGTCTCAACAGTATATCCAGCAAACAACCCCCGCAGCGATCGTACGCGATTTCGTCGCAGGCATGACAGATGAATATTTTCTGGGCCAGTGCCGGAAAAAACTTATTCCGGAGATGAGGCCGACCTTTTCGCCCTGAAGTCCGCAGGTGCCGGCGGACGAATGGAATGGAAGACTATTTTTTGATAAATTTTGTTGACAAAAGAACTATGACGGATTAATTGTGTAATCGCATTTCAGAACCCATTGTCCGTTTTATACTAAAAAAAAGGACCTCTGGATTTTAAGTATATATAAAAAAACTTCCTATCTCTCAAATTAATGACTTTGACGAAAGAGTCTCAAATCAGAACCCATGAAAATACACAACCGGTCGTTTCTGAATCCGCTTACGTGAAACACATCACCTTCATTGCCGCTTCTATCAAGGCATGAGATACGCTGCATACGTGAATTATTATTTAAGATTCCATGTCTTTCAGCACGAACAAGAACAGAACCGATTTTTTTCATGGCCCGATCCATAATTGATGAAGCGCTGCCGACGAGCAGCGGTTCATATATCTGATATCCGATAATCTGCGAAACCCGTGAGCGGATAACACCGTGGAGATTGCAGAAGCCCGCAAGATCACTAAAGATCCATATCCATTGTGGCATATGCCGCAGGCGCGCGCTTTCGCAGTGACAGCCTTTGATGAGCGTTGCTGATCAATGACCATGGCGTGATCAATTCTTTTTTCTAACAGCCGCGTCAGACAAAATTTAACTGCAAATATGGAGGCCCGTGATATGGTTCAGGGGGGGGGACTCAAAGAAGGCGAGATCATTCTGAAGCTTGAAAATATTCATATGTTTTTTGGCAAGGTCGCCGCCTTGGCCGGGGTGAACCTGGAAGTCAGAAAGGGAGAAATCCATTCCATCATCGGGCCCAATGGGGCTGGAAAGACCGTCATGATGAACTGCATCAACGGGCTGTATAAACCCCAGCAGGGAGAGATCTACTATAAGGGAGAGCGGGTCACTCATCTGAGGCCCCATCATAGGGCAGAGCGGGGTATTTCGCGCACGTTTCAGAAACTGGAGCTGTTCGGAGGGATGTCGGTCCTCGACAATATCCGCCTGGGGCGGCATATCCATCTTAAGAGCGGTATTTTGAGCGGTTCCGTATATGTGGGTAAGACCCGGAAGGAAGAGATCGCCTCCAGGCGGTTTATTGAGGAGGAGATCATCGATCTTCTTGAGATAGAGAGCATTCGGGACAAGCCTGCCCATATGCTTCCGTACGGACTCCAGAAGCGGGTGGAACTGGGGAGGGCATTGGCCCTCAATCCTGAACTGCTGCTCCTGGACGAGCCGCTGGCCGGATTGAACCTGGAAGAGGTGGAGGATATGGCCCGGTTTATCCTCGACATCAATGAAGAGGAGCGCTGGAAGGTCACCTGCGTCCTGGTTGAGCACGATATGGGCGTGGTGATGGATATCTCCAACCGTGTCAATGTGCTCAATTTCGGCAACCAGATCATGGACGGTCCACCTGAGGAGGTTCAGGCGAATCCCGAGGTCGTAAAGGCCTATCTGGGTGAAGAGGATTTGTATTCCACAAGGAGGTAACGAAAACGATGGGTGGAAACGGGATTGAAATCACCAAAGACCTCACGATCCCCCGGCTTTTTGTCAGCCAGTGTAAGAAGTACGGCACCAGCAAGGTGGCCATGCGGGAGAAGGAGTTCGGCATCTGGATGCCTTTTACGTGGCAGGACTACTATGACAATGTGAAATATCTCTCCCTCGGTATGGTCAGCCTCGGTCTGAAGCGGGGGGACAAGGTGGCCATGATCGGCGATAATCGTCCGGAAGGCCTCTGGGCGGAGATGGCCGCCCTCTGCGCGGGGGGCGTTGCCGTATGGTTGTTTCAGGACTGTATGATGGAGGAGGTCAAATATATTATTGACCATTCCGACTCCAAGTTCTTTGTGGGCGAGACCCAGGAAGAGGTGGACAAGGCCCTGTTGATCAAGGATGATTGCCCCAAGCTCCAAAACATCGTCTGGGATGATCCCAAGGGGATGAGAAACTACCACCAGGATTACCTCATCAGCATCAAGAAGGTGCAGGAACTCGGAAGGGCCCTG